>JABDQM010000300.1 GCA_013042315.1 Flavobacteriaceae bacterium
GAAGATAGAACTAATATTGGTAATCAAACTGCCCCTGGCAATAACTTCCGGTTCAAATTTAAATTCAATTTTGTGATTCCCACTAGGGACTTCAATAGCTCTGAGGCCGTAATTCACCCTGAAATGCGAAACTTTTTCTCCATCCAGGTATGCGTTCCAGCCTTGCGGATAGTAAAGCTCTGAAAAAACCACTACCCCTTCATGGTCATTCTCTGATTGGTATTCAAGTTGATTGGGTTGATAGTTGAGCAAGCGAACAGTTGAGGTCGAATCCACTTCGTAACGAAATTGATTGACCAGAGGAAAATGTGAGCGATTAAAAACAGCCTCTGAATCGAGATTCATACTGTCCAAAGCCATAATTTCTTCATTCGCCGTTCGTACAGGTAACAGTAGATCAACAAACCATGCATTGCCCTGAGCTTCAGGATTTATAGAAGCTACCTTCTGCCCTTCTTCATTTTGCTGAATGACGTACTTTACATTGAGCATATTAAGAACCTGCCTGTTGTTGCGGTAGATATGGTAGTCGAACAAGTCCTGAATCACAGCCGGTTTGGCGGCGTGATACCCTCCAATAGATTTGTGGAAATAGGATGTTCTGGCCCCGTTGAGCCCCTCTGAAGTGTCATAAACACGATACACTGTAGTATCTTTGAGAATTTGCTTATCCGTATTGGAAATCTGAAAGGGTTGGTTCATCCTTCTTTTCGACACGAAATCGTCCTGATCTACGTATCGAAGCGCTACTCCAACAAGGTCAACACAAATGAGTACAGCCAGAAAAATTAGCATGAGTCGTTCCCTGATCTTGTCTTTGATAAAGAACCAAAGCAGAACGGCTGTAAGTAAAACAAATACAAGAGATCTCAGCGTATCATTAATATAGACGGCCTCACGGTCTCTTTTAATCATTGTCAGTACTTCATCGCCAAAGTATCTCTGGTAAACCTCGTCATTAAGCCCATCGAAGTTGAATATCCCCTTTGCCAGCAACAGGCCAACACCAAGAGCTGCGCAAATCAGGAAAGACAGTTTTAAGGCCTTTAATTTTTGTTCCCGGCTCCACTTGGTATTGAGTAATTCCGAAATAGCCAATACACCCAGAATAGGAACGCAGAGTTCCAGTACTATCTGAATAGAAGATACCGCTCTGAACTTGTTGTAAAGAGGGAAATAATCGATCATAAAATCGGTGAGTACACCAAAATTCTTCCCCCATGAAAGCATTAGCGATAAGATCACCCCTCCCAGCAGCCACCATTTTGTTTTGCCTTTGACTAAAAACAAACCGAGGACAAACAAAAAGACAAGGATAGCCCCCACATAGGCCGGACCGGCAACTATGGGTTGTGATCCCCAATAAAGTGGAAGTCCGCTTGCAAATTCTAAGGCTTTACCCCTAGGCACTCCCTGTTCTGTGAGGTAGTCATAAGCTTTAGATTTCGTTCCCAGATCCTCATTATTGGATCCGCCAAAAAGTCTGGGAACAAATAGATTTAAAGATTCTGCGAGACCGTAACTGTATTCCGTTATGTAGTCATTGCTCAATCCCTGGGTAGATACCTTTGGAGAGCCGTCAGGATTTACAGTGAGTTCAGAAGTCCCCCTTGTACTCCAGTCGGCATATTCCTTGGTTGCCATCAAAGCAGTGGCATTTACGGCTATTCCGAGCAATACAGCCATACAGAGAACTCCTACAGCTTTAACATAGGATAGTAAGGCTTTCTTTTTGATGGAGTCGATGAGTAAAACCAAACCTACAACCAATACCAGGAGCATAAAATAATAAGTCATCTGATAGTGATTGGCATTAATTTCAAGGGCCATGGCCAGGGCAGTAAGAATAAAGCCCCAGAAATATTTCTTTCTGAATGTAAGTAGTATACCCCCAAGGATAGCAGGTAAATAAGCTATGGCGTGGGCTTTTGCATTATGACCTACGCCAAGAATGATTATGAGATAGGTAGAAAATCCGAAGGCCAACGCTCCTACAACTGCCAGCTTGTAATCGATTTTCATACAGCTTAGCAGAATATAGAATCCCAGGAAATACAAAAAGAGATAATCAGCAGGTCTTGGCAAAAATCTCAGGACCCTATCGAGTTTCTTTACGTAATTATTTGGGTAATTCGCCCCCAACTGATAGGTAGGCATGCCCCCAAAGGCACCGTTGGTCCAGTAAGGCTCTTCGTCATTTGACTTTCTAAAATCATTTTGCTCTTTGGCCATTCCGGTATACTGCATGATATCCGACTGGAAAATGACCTTTCCCTGTAAGACCGGGTGGAAGTAGGCCAATGCCACCACCATAAAAAAAGTAATCGTGAAAAAATGAGTGAAAAATGATTTGAAGACTCCCTTCATAAATTATGTAGTACGGTTTTTATTCGATTTCCTCAAAATCAATATACTCCCCTACCTGTTCAGAGGACTTTTTGTTTTGATTCCCGGGTGATTTCTTATTGAGGTCATTGCCCCGTGATTGAGTTGATTGGTAATCTGGATTTGCCCTTTCGAAAGCCTCTTTAAATCGGTCTTCCGTTTTTTTTACTGCGTATTTAAACAATCGGGGAGCCAATAACCTCCATACGATTCGCAACAGGAAGTACACCAGCAGAATTATTAGCAGTGTCTTTAAAAAGCCCATAATTTATTTACTAATTATATCAAAAGTACAATTCCAGCGTTGTAATAGCAGTACAAATGTCATAAAACTTTAATAAAATAGCAGCTGATGGACGCATGCATAAACTCCAATCGAAACCTCCTTTTACTTATTTTTTGCTGTCTCGCCGTTCCTTATTTCGGCCTTGCTCAATACACCGAAGTTATCAACTCAAACAGGCCCGGACTATCTGTTAGCGCTTATGCTGTAGGGAAGGGAGTAGTGCAATTGGAAACAGGATTCTTGTATGAACAAAGAGACCACGTCCCTCTTAACCAGGAATCAACACTAATGGGAGGCGATCTGGTGCTTCGTTACGGATTCTTTAAGGAAATGCTCGAAGTGATCTATGAGGGCACCTATGTTAATCAAGATATAACTTTCACTTCTTTTGATCTGAATGAAACGAGGACCGACTTTTCAAGGAATAGACTAGGATTTAAATACTTGTTGTTTGATCCGTTTAAGGATCCCGAGCGGGCCAAGCCCAATTTGTACAGTTGGAAAGCCAATAACAAATTTCAGCTACGCGATCTGGTCCCGGCGATTTCTGTTTACGCCGGGGCAACCTTCGTTCTCGGGGACAACCCTTTTTATCCTGAGGATCCCATCGTGTCTCCGCGGGCTATGATCGCTACTCAGAGTCATTTGGGAGCCCGACTGGTTTTGATATCCAATCTGATCTACGACAAGATTGGAACAGACTTTCCCGAAATGCAATATGTAGTTTCCTTATCCCATGCTTTGAAGAATCCAAAATGGAGCGTTTTTGTCGAAAACCAGGGAATTAAAAGTGATCGATATGCTGACATTCTTTTTAGAACCGGTATAGCTCATCTCTTTAGTAAATCCTTTCAGGCCGATCTCAACATTGGGGGAAGTATTAAAAATTCACCGCGCAGAATATTTGGCGCTCTGGGTTTCTCGTATCGTCTTGACTTTCACCAGGATGAGGCAATATCAATTGATGATCAAAAAGCAGGGCAAAATGGAGATTTTATCAAAAAGAATGCCTTTAAGGACGATTCAAACAATACGCTCCCGGGAATTTCAAAAAAGAAAATGCGTAAACTACAACGCAAAGCGAAGAAAAAGAAGAACTAATCGTTACACGCTACAGGCTTCAAACTTTTTTAAAAAGTCGTTACCAGCTATTTAAAACCTCCACTTCGTTTTAATCTGTGCCCATTTATTCCTAATATTGGCTCTTTAAAGCAGCTAATATGGTAAGTGTACAACAGGCGGTTAGCAAATCAGATCTGAAAAAATTCGTCACCTTTCCTTTTTCACTATACAAAGACTCCCCTTATTGGGTACCCCCATTGATCAAGGATGAAATGGAAACTTTCGATTCCGATAAAAATCCGGTTTTTGAAAATGCCGATGCCTGGTTTTTCCTGGCCTACAAAAATGGTAAGATTGCAGGGCGTGTGGTTGCCATGATCAACTGGATTGAGGTCAATCAGCAGAAATTGCGGAAGATGCGCTTTGGCTGGTTCGATTTTATAGATGACGTAGAGGTATCAGAAGCCTTAATTACGAAAGTTGAGGAACTCGCCAGAGAAAATAAGATGGAATTTATGGAGGGTCCTGTTGGCTTCTCCAACCTGGACAAAGTAGGTGTGCTGGTTGAAGGCTTTGATCACATAGGTACTATGATTACCTGGTACAACTATCCGTATTACCAGTCGCATTACGAACGCCTGGGCTTTGTAAAGGAGAAGGGTTACGAAGAGAATACGTTTCCCAACAGTAACGTAGATCCGGTGCTGTTTAAGCGAGTACACGTATTGATCAAAAAACGCTACGGCCTAAAGGAAATGAATTTTAGAAAGGCTAGTGAAATTATGCCCTGGGTAGATCAGATGTTTGATTTGTTCAATGAATCCTACGCCAAATTGTCTTCTTTTGTACCCATTACCCCTGTTCAAAGGGAATATTTCAAAAAGAAATACATCAGTTTTATCAATCCTGAATACATAAAATTCATCGTAGATTCTTCAGACAAAGTGATTGCTTTTGCCATAGTTATGCCCTCATTTTCTGAAGCCATGCAAAAAGCAAGGGGCAAACTCTTCCCGTTTGGATGGTATCACCTGCTAAAGGCGAGGAAACACAATAAAGACGTTATATTTTACCTCATCGGAATTCATCCCGAATACCAGAATAAAGGAGTTACTTCCATTATTTTTAATGAGTACTACGAAACATTTAAAGAGAAGAAGGTAGAAACCTGCTACAGAACCCCGGAACTGGAAGATAACATCGCCATCAAACAGCTCTGGAAGCACTTTGATCCCAAAGTCTACAAAAGGCGCCGCACCTACAAGAAAGAATTGTAATCCAGGTAGACAAAATTAAAATAAGGCCGTATTATTCTCCCATGGCTGCAGCTACAGCAGCAGATAACCTCTTATAAGTTCCATTTTCGAGTCTGTCGCGGATAGCCGAGAAAGCGTCGAGAGTAATGGAAATATCTTCCATAGTGTGGGTAGCTGTCGGAATCATCCTCAGAAGGATCAGACCTTTAGGAATGACCGGATAAACCACAATGGAACAGAAAATACCGTAGTTTTCACGTAAATCCTTCACCAAAGCCATGGCTTCGGGAATACTCCCGTTGAGATATACCGGGGTAACACAACTCGATGTCGTTCCAATATCAAAACCTCTTTCTTTGAGTCCTTCCTGTAGCGCATTTACATTTTCCCATAGTTTAGCCTTTAATTCGGGCATGCTGCGCAACATATCAAGGCGTTTTAAGGCACCTTTGACATAAATCATAGGCAGAGATTTGGCAAACATCTGCGACCTGAGGTTGTATTTTAAATAGTCAATGATCTCTTTGTCCGCGGCCAGAAAAGCTCCAATTCCCGCCAGAGATTTGGCAAAAGTGGCAAAATAAACATCTATATCGTCCTGAATACCTTGCTCTTCTCCCGCTCCGGCTCCTGTCTTACCCAGTGTGCCAAAACCGTGAGCATCGTCAACCAGTAATCGGAAATTAAATTTCTTTTTCAGGGCTACGATTTCCTTTAACTTCCCTTGTTCGCCACGCATTCCAAAAACACCTTCAGAAATCACAAGGATTCCACCACCGGTTTGCTCGGCCATCTTTGTGGCGCGTTCCAGGTTTTTTTCAAGGCTTTCTATGTCGTTGTGTTTAAATGTAAATCGTTTTCCCATGTGTAATCTCACACCGTCGATAATACAGGCATGCGAATCTACATCGTAAACAATGATATCGTCTTTTGAAACTAAGGCGTCTACAGCAGACATAATCCCCTGGTAACCAAAATTAAGCAGGTATGAGGATTCTTTGCTCACAAAGGATGCGAGCTCTTTTTCGAGTTGTTCGTGGTAGATAGTTTGCCCACTCATCATCCTGGCCCCCATTGGATAGGCGGCACCGTATTCAAGGGCTGCCTCTCCATCTACTTTCTTGATCTCCGGCAAGTTTGCCAAGCCGAGATAATCATTAATACTCCAGGTGATAACATCCTTTCCCTGGAATTTCATACGGTTAGAAATCGGACCTTCCAATTTTGGAAAAACGAAATAGCCTTCAGCCTGTGAAGCCCAACGTCCTAAAGGACCTTTATTCTCAATAATTCTGTCAAATAAATCTCTCATTTACCCCATTTTGGTTTGTGCAAAACTATGGATTTTTACCCACGATTCATAACTTTATTTCGGGCGACAAAAAAAGGCGGGGAGTTTACACTCGCCGCCTTCTATGTTTTTGAATGTACTTTTTTAATTTACAATCTCAGCCTTCTTCTGCTTACTCGTTTCCATCTCAGTAAGGAATCCCTGAGCCTCCATCCACTTATCACTGTAGACTTTGCTCATATATCTCGAACCGTGATCTGGAAAAATTACCACAACTTTACTTTCCTTGTTAAACTCTCCTGCTTTATTCAATTGTTTAACTGCTTGCATTACGGCTCCTGAGGTATATCCTGCAAAGATCCCTTCGGTCTTAGCTATCTCTCTCGCTGTATGCGCGCTGTCCTTGTCAGTTACCTTTAAAAAAGTATCTATGATCTCAAAGTCCGTTGCCTCCGGGATCAGGTTTTTGCCTAATCCTTCAATCCTGTATGGATAGATTTCGTTCTTGTCTATCTTTCCAGTTTCGTGGTATTTTTTTAACACAGAGCCATACGCATCAACCCCTATGACCTTTATCTCAGGATTCATTTCCTTCAAATACCGTGCGGTCCCTGAAATTGTACCTCCGGTACCACTACAGGCTATAAAGTGAGTGAGTTGCCCCTTGGTCTGTTCCCAGATTTCAGGACCTGTTGTTTTGTAATGAGCCTCAATATTCAATTCATTGAAATACTGATTGATGTAAATAGAATTCTCTGTCTCCTCATGCAGGCGTTTGGCTACCTCGTAATAAGAGCGAGGATCATCAGCGCTTACATGGGCAGGGCAAACATATACTTCTGCTCCCATGCATCTGAGCATGTCTATTTTGTCTGCTGACGATTTAGAACTTACTGCGAGAATACACTTGTATCCTTTTACAATACTCACCATGGCCAGGCTAAAACCTGTATTACCAGAGGTGGTTTCTATAATTGTGCTCCCTTTCTTCAGCAATCCCTTGCGTTCTGCTTCTTCTATAATAAAAGCGGCGATGCGGTCCTTTGCTGAATGCCCCGGATTAAAAGCTTCCATTTTGGCATAAAACTCCCCTTCCATAGCTGAAGTGATCTGGTTTAATTTTACCAGTGGGGTTTTACCAATAAGATCGAGGATTGAATTATGGGCGTCTATCGTTTGTTCCATAAGGTTGTATTGTTGAAACACCACCTATAAACGGTATTTCAGGGGCAAAATTACTACTTTTTTTTATTTTATTGATCAAGCCCCTCTAAATCTAGCAGAAAAGCAAATTCTTTAGCAGTCTCTTTTAAGGCCTCAAAACGACCCGAAGCCCCTCCGTGACCGGCGTCCATATTGGTATCCAGAAAGAGTTCGTTCTCATCTGTTTTGTATTCTCTGAGTTTGGCCACCCATTTGGCAGGTTCCCAATATTGAACCTGTGAATCGTGTAGCCCGGTAGTGACGAATAAATTGGGATAGTCTTGAGCTTTTACATTGTCGTAAGGGGAGTAAGACAACATATAATCGTAGTATTTCTTTTCATTAGGATTGCCCCATTCATCGTATTCTCCGGTTGTCAGCGGAATAGAGTCATCTAGCATGGTGGTAACCACATCTACGAACGGAACTGCTGCAATGACACCGTGGTAGAGCTCAGGTGCTATGTTGACCACTGCACCCATCAACAATCCCCCTGCCGAGCCTCCTAAGGCATAAAGATGCTCGGAACTGGTGTAATTCTCCTCAATAAGAAATCTGGAGCAATCGATAAAATCGGTAAAGGTGTTCTTTTTCGTAAGTAATTTTCCGTCTTCATACCAAGGCCGACCGAGGTACTCCCCGCCTCTCACATGGGCTATCGCGTAAATAAAGCCTCGATCTAACAAACTCAGACGAGTAGTAGAGAAGGATGGATCTATTGTTGCCCCGTAGGATCCATAGGCATATTGAAGCAGTGGCGAACTCCCATCCAATGGCGTATCCTTGTGATAGACCAATGAGATTGGAACATTACTGCCATCACCGGCTTTGGCCCAGAGGCGTTTCGAACGGTAATTTTCTGAATTGAATTTTCCGCCCAGGACCTCTTGTTGCTTTAGCAAGGTTTCCTCTTTGGTCTCCATGTTAAAATCAAGAATCGCATAAGGAGAGGTCATTGAATTATAGATGTACCTGAATAATTTGGTGTCGTAATCCAGATTGACATAGGGATATGCCACATAAGTCTCACTCTCAAATGGCATGTAATAAGAATCGGTTCCATCCCATCTATTCACCTGAATTTTATTAAGGCCATTGTCCCGTTCTGATATGACCAGGTAATCCTTAAAGATCTCAATATCCTCGAGCAACACGTCTTCCCGATGTGGTAAATACTCCGTCCAATTTTCAGCAGAAGTAGCTGCCTTTGAAGTCTTCATGAGTTTAAAATTGGTTGCCCCATCTTTATTGGTCAGGATATAAAAGTCGGGTCCAAAATGATAAATTGAATACTCAAGTCCCCTTGTTCTCGGAGAAAAAACAGTAAATGAGCCATTGGGATCATCAGCAGACAGAATACGGTATTCTGAAGTTAGCGTGCTGTTAGAACCTATTATGATATAATCCTGCGACTTGGATTTGTAGACGTAGGTGTTGAAGGTGTCATCGGTTTCGTGATAGACCAATTCGTCCTCCTCAGCGGATGTCCCAAGAACGTGTTTATAAATCTTGTCTGACCTAAGAGTAACCGGGTCTTTTTTGGTGTAGAAGAGAGTTTTGTTGTCTTTTGCCCAAACAGAACCTCCGGTGGTATTTTCAATTTTATCCGGATAAATTTCGCCGGTCATTAAGTTTTTTATCTGAATGTAATACTGTCGCCTGGAAACCGTATCTCTTCCAAATGCAGCCATGGTATTATCCGGACTTACAGAAATGCCTGTCAATCGGAAATACTCGTGGCCTTCAGCCATTTCATTGCCGTTGAACATCACTTCTTCCTCTGCTTCCAGTTTCTCCCTTTTACGTGAGTAAATGGGATATTCCTTTCCTGTCTCAAATTTGGTGATATACCAGAAACCATTGCGCTTGTAGGGCACAGAGGTGTCATCTTCTTTAATACGCGACCTCATTTCTAAAAAAAGACTGTCCTGCAGGGGTAGCGTATGAGCAGTTTTGGCCTGATAATACTCGTTCTCCTTCTCCAGAAATGAAATCACCTCGGGATTTTCCCGCTCATTCATCCAATAATAATTGTCTACCCTGACATCCCCGTGAATCTCGAGGTTTTTAGGAACTTTCTTTGCTACAGGAGGGCTGATGGCTACCATTTCTTTGTTTTGGTTTTGGCAAGAAATTGCAAAAATAACACTTAATAGGGGAATGAGGAGTTTTTTAGAATGAAGCATCGGGTATGGTTTAAAATCCGAGCAAATTAGTAAATTTGAGATTCTAAACCCAAATTAATAGCATATGTTCGGAGATATGATGGGCATGATGGGAAAAATCAAAGAGACCCGTGCCAAAGTTGAAGAGACTAAAAAAAGATTAGACACTGTTTCCCTGAATGAAAAATCGGCAGACGGCTCAGTGTCTGTGACGATCACTGCCAATCGGGAAATTAAAAGTATCGAAATAGAGGATGCCTTACTGAAAGACAAGGAGCAACTGGAAGACTATCTGGTCATCACCCTAAACAAGGCCATTGCGCAGGCCACCGGGGTTCAGGAAGCAGAATTATCAGCTGTAGCCAAGGAAGGTATGCCCAATATTCCGGGGATGGATTCCCTTTTCAAATAGAAATAATTTACAGCCAGCAGGTACGGGATCGAATTTAATATCATGATCGAAGTAAAAAAAGACAATAAAAATCTCTACAGTTTTGTAGTCACTGCAAAAGGGGGTAATTCTATACTGCAGAGCGTATCTTTTGCTTCCAAAGAAGAACTTGATGCCACCCTCGAAAAACTCCCTCCTTTGGTCTCAAAACCTTACGTATTTGAAAGAAAGACCAGTCACACCGGCAAATTCCACTTTACCCTAAAGGATCAAAACGGAAGAACCATTGGCACCAGTAAGGAGTACACTTCAGAGGCTGGAATGGAAAACGGAATTGTGAATTTTCGCAACCGGATTTCTGCTATTGATCAATCATAACTCCCTAAGAGCCTCCAGGATCTGCAGGGTATGATCATGCATTTCTGCTGTGTAGTCCATGTGGGTGACCATTCTCAATTTCCCCTGCCCCATCCCAATAATCTGAATTTCTTTTTTTGTCAACGCCTCCAGGAACTTCTCTGAAGAGCACTTTTCTTCCTCGAGTTGAAAAATAACGATATTGGTTTCAATAGGCTCCACCTGCTTTACAAAGGGTATTTTCTCGAGTTGTGCTCCGAGTTCCCGCGCTTTCTGATGGTCTTCCTTTAAACGATCAATATGATGGTCAAGGGCATAAATCCCTGCGGCTGCAAGGTATCCTGCCTGTCGCATGCCCCCGCCTAAAACCTTCCGAATGCGCAGGGCGTGATCCATATACTTCTTTTTGCCCACCAGAACAGATCCCACAGGGCAGCCCAGGCCTTTACTTAGGCAAATACTAATGGTGTCAAAAAGGGAACCGTAAGCTTTTGGATCTTCCTCTTTGGCTACAAGGGCATTCCATAGGCGAGCCCCGTCCAAATGATAACCTAGTCCGTGCTCGTCACAAATCTTTCGAATTGCCTTTAATTCTTCAAAATCCCAACAAGCTCCTCCGCCTTTATTGGTGGTGTTCTCGATACAGACCAGGGACGTGAGCGGACTGTGATAAAAGTCGGGAGGATTGATAGCGGCTTCCACTTGTTCGGCTTTCATCATACCCCGATGCCCGTCTACAAGTTTACAGGAAACACCACTGTTAAAACTGACCCCGCCTCCCTCGTAGTTGTATACATGGGCGTATTTGTCACAGATGAGCTGGTCACCGGGCTTGGTATGAATTTTAATGGCTGTTTGATTGGTCATGGTTCCGCTGGGGAAGAATAAGGCGGAATCCATTCCAAATAAGGAAGCTACCTTTTCTTCCAGCGCGTTGACCGATGGATCGGCTTTGAATACATCATCCCCTACTTCCGCCGACATCATCGCCTCAAGCATTTGCGGAGTGGGCTTCGTCACCGTATCACTTATGAGATTAATCTTCATATAATCGCTTAAAAATTACTGAGAACAAGCCATTCCAATGGGAGAGCCATCCGGTATTTTAGGGGAAGTGATCACCTTAAATTCGTCTCTGTCCTCATTAAAATCGTCGATTCGCCTTGCCATTTCTCTGGCGTCCGGATCCCCTGAACTTTTAAGGCGAGACTGAAGCTCCAGCAAACTTGCATTGGCCAGCGCATTTACCCGGGGATGCACATCTTTATGTGCTGCAAGGTTCATCAGGTGCATTAATACCCTGTAATTAATCGTGTTCTGCACGGCTTGGTGATAGGAATCCTTATGGCTATTATTTATAGTTCCTTCAATTACGGCATCAAACAACTCCTTCAATCCCA
>JABDQM010000302.1 GCA_013042315.1 Flavobacteriaceae bacterium
CCGTCGACACTTTTGCCCCTTCTGGCGAACCATTTCAGGAATCCAAAGGCGAGCAGCAGTACCGATGCAAAATTGTCCATAGCTTTGAAACAGTTTGATCCCCCAGGTGAGGGTACTCTATTATACGAACTTCCCCCGGGCAGTATCTTTCGGTTAAAAAATGGAAGAACCTTTAAAAAAGGCCATCGAAAGGTAAAAAGATATCAATGCATGGAAATGAAATCGGGCCGAATGTACCTCTTTCAACCCCATGCCGAAGTCAAAGAAGTAAATGAAATTACCTATGAAAAATAAAAACTACTACGCCGTATTGATGGCAGGGGGTGTTGGATCCCGGTTCTGGCCTGTGAGTACCACAAAATACCCAAAACAATTCCACGATATGCTGGGTACTGGCGATACCTTAATACAGCGAACATTTAAAAGACTCAACACTTTTATTCCCACAGAAAACATCCTTATTCTGACCAATGAGCGGTACAACGATTTGGTTCTAAGTCAGTTACCAGAAATCAAGCCCGAACAGGTTGTTTTGGAACCTGCCATGCGAAATACCGCACCTTGTATTCTCTACGCGGCCCTAAAGATTCAGAAGATGAATCCCGATGCCGTGATGATCGTAGCACCCAGTGATCACTGGATAGAAAATGAGGAAGCTTTTGCCGCAGATGTACAGCGATGTTTTAAAACCTGTACGGAAGAAGAAGCTCTCTGTACTTTGGGAATTAAGCCATCCTTTCCAAATACGGGATTCGGTTATATTGAATACGATAAAGAAAGGAAAGTCGATTTAAAGTCGGTAAAACAATTCAGGGAAAAACCAGACTACGAAACAGCAAAATCATTCCTGGAACAGGGAAACTTTTTATGGAATGCCGGAATTTTTATGTGGAGCGTACAGACCATAATAAAAGCTTTTCAAAAATATCAACCTGAGCAGTATCAGCTTTTTGAGCGAGGTATTCCCCATTATAACACGGAAACGGAAAGTGATTTTATCAGCAAAAACTATGCAGATGCAGAGAATATCTCTATAGATTACGCCATTCTCGAACGTTCAGACACCATCTATGTTCTTCCAGCGAGTTTCGACTGGAACGACCTCGGAACCTGGGGATCACTTTACGATAAACTCGATAAAGATCCCAATGACAATGCTGTAGTCAACGGTAAGATACTGGAGATGGATTCCAAAGGAAACATGATACGACTCCCTAAGGATAAACTCGCTGTGATCGATGGATTACAGGATTATATCATCGTAGATAATGAAGAGGTTTTGATGATCGTACCTAAAGCGAAAGAACAGGAAATTAAGGCAATAGTTTCGAAAACTAAAGGTACATTTGGTGAGCACTACACATAATTATAAATGCGATTATGGACAAAGGTAATAATCCCGAAGTGGATGACGATTTAGATGGAGTAGAGGATGTAAAAAAGGACTTCAAAGGTGCCTTAGGATCTGCCAAACATTTTCTCAGTGAACTATTGGATATCAGGAAGAACACCGATAGGGAGAATACCAAAGAAGCTATTATTGCCGATATTCCTTTTAAAGGGCACACCGCCTGGATTCTGGTCTGCTCAATATTTATAGCCTCCATAGGCTTAAATGCCAACTCTACTGCGGTGGTCATCGGAGCGATGTTAATTAGTCCGCTTATGGGTCCGATTCTGGGTATTGGGTTATCCCTAGCTGTCAATGATATTGACACCTTGAGAAGGGCGCTTCGGAACTTTGCTGTAATGGTGGTTCTAAGTGTTCTGACTGCCTATCTCTTTTTTGAATTATTTCCCTTACGGGACGAGTCTTCAGAACTGCTAGCGCGTACCAAACCGGATATCAGGGACGTTTTAATTGCCTTTTTCGGTGGCCTTGCCCTTGTCATTGCCCGGGCTAAAAAGGGAACAGTGGCGAGTGTCATCTTTGGTGTGGCTATTGCCACCGCCCTGATGCCTCCTCTGTGTACTGTAGGCTTCGGCCTGGCTATAGGAAATTTTGCATTTGCCGGCGGAGCGATGTACCTATTTATTATCAACACCATCTTTATAGGTTTGGCCACATTCCTTGTCCTTAAGCTTCTGCGATTTCCAATGGTGAAATACGCAAATTCTGCTAAAAGACGTTTTATCGCCCGTATTGCATCTCTGGTAGCACTCCTTGTGATGATACCCGCCGGTTTTACCTTTTACAGTGTTTTTCAGGAATCAAGGTTTAGGAATCAGGCCAACGAATTGATACACAGTATTGTAGATACTTATCAATTTAAAGAGAGGGGTCGTTTTATGAATAATCTAACGGAAATTGAATACCAACCGGAAGGTACTTCTACCATCGAATTAGTGACTATGGGAGATGAAGCTATTCCGCAAAATGTGATCGCCACCTGGCAGAATCAAATGACATCTTACTCCAATTTGCAGAATACGGAACTAAAAATTCTTCAGGGGGGTCAGGATGATTCTGAGCAGATGTTGAATTATGTAAATGAACTCTACGAAGCTAAGAAGGCAGAATTGCTCAGTAAAGATGAACGAATCAGGCTACTGGAACAAGAGCTTACTGAATTGAGCAGCTTTGCAAAAAAGCAAATTCCCTTCACGGATATAAGTGCCGAAGCCCAAAGTCAATACGACAATCTGGAGAAGCTTTCTTTTTCATATGTGATCTCAACCGATTTTAAAGAACTCGATACTATTCCCGTTTTTGAGGCGAAGTGGAAGGATGGGATTGCCTCAGACGAACTCAATACAGAATCGAATAAATTAAATGAATGGCTTAAGATTAGATTGAAGGATGCTAAGGTGCAGCTAAAGGTCTGGCAAGATTAATTGCGCTCTTCGATATACATTTGCCGAACTTTTTTAAACAGCTCTGAAGAGTAGACAAAGTTGGTAACAGCCGAATTGTCGGTTTTAAAAATCTCCTTGTTGGAGCCTTCCCATTCTTTTATTCCATCTTTCAGGAAGATTATTTTTTCCCCAATTTCCATCACCGAGTTCATATCGTGACTATTGATCACCGTTGTGATATTGTATTCCTGAGTGATTTCCTGTATGAGATTGTCGATTAAAATAGCTGTTTTGGGATCGAGTCCAGAGTTGGGTTCATCGCAAAACAAGTACTTAGGATTCATAACGATGGCCCTAGCTATGGCTACCCTCTTCTTCATCCCTCCGGAAATCTCTGACGGATATTTGTGGTTTGCATCAATAAGGTTAACCCTTTTCAGGACAAAGTTCACCCGGTCTAACATCTCAGAAGTAGATTGTTTTGTAAACATATCCAGGGGGAACATCACATTGCCTTCAACAGTCATAGAGTCGAAAAGAGCGCTGCCCTGAAAGACCATCCCCATTTCCTGTCTGAGGTCACTGCGCTCCCTTGGCCCTAATTCGGAGTAGATCCTGCCGTCGTAACTGATTGTTCCTTCATCAGGTTTAAAGAGCCCGAGTAAACACTTGATAAAAACGGTTTTCCCCGAACCACTCTGTCCGATGATCAGATTTGTTTTTCCTTTTTCAAAAGAAGTACTAATCCCTTTCAGAACGTGATTGTCGCCAAACGATTTATGTAAGTTATCTACTTCTATCATCAGCCTAATAACAATTGAGTGAGGATATAATTCAAGATGATAATGACCACACTGGTCCAGACAAATGCCGTAGTACTCGCTTTTCCTACCTCAAGGGCTCCTCCTTTCATGAAATATCCGTGATAAGACGGCACCGTCGCAATGATAAAAGCAAATACAATGGATTTCAAAAAGGAATAAGTGACATGGAAGGGAATAAAATCGAGTTGCAAACCTTCCACAAAATCAGCGCTTGAACTGAATCCCCCAAATACTCCTGCAATCCATCCACCTAGTATACCAACATACATAGCGATCGCCACTACAAACGGATAAAAGAACATCGCAATGATCTTAGGGAAGACCAGATAGTTCAGAGAATTGACTCCCATGACTTCCAAAGCATCAATTTGCTCGGTAACCCTCATGGTTCCAATACTGGAGGTAATATATGAACCCACCTTCCCAGCCATAATTATAGAAGTAAAGGTAGGGGCAAATTCAAGGATCACAGACTGCCTGGTGGCAAAACCAATAAGATTCCGTGGAATCAGGGGATTACTAATATTCAATGCGGTCTGAATGGCTACCACCCCACCGATAAAAAATGAGATAAAAACAATAATTCCCATGGAACCGTAGATCAGCTCATCAATTTCCTTTAAGATCAGAGATTTCATAATGGGCCATTTGGTAGGTTTCCTGAAAACGTCACGGATCATTATGGAATAACTACCAATAGAGGTTACATAATTCATTGGAGGTGGTATGCTTCTTGCTGTAAAAATAATAATATTAACGGTCTTATAACTCTGAAATAAAATTTATAGGGTTTATTTAATTATTTTTGAAAATACGCATGATCTTATGAAAAAATATATCAAATCTCTCTTAGTTCTCGGTACCATAGCGATAATTCCAATACTACAGACCCGGGCACAGGGCAATCAGAAACCATTAATGGAAAACCCCAAGCTCGTGGTGGGGATTGTCGTAGATCAAATGCGCTACGACTATCTAACCCGATTCTGGGACCATTACGGAGATAGAGGCTTTAAAAGGTTGGTCAACGGAGGCTTTAATTGTAAGAATAATCACTTTAATTATACTCCTACTTCAACCGGTCCCGGACATGCTTCGGTCTATACCGGTACAACACCTTCAACGCATGGCATAATTGGAAATAATTGGTACGACAAGGTCTCAGGAAAAATAGTCTATTGTGCTTCTGACGATAATTACGCTTCTGTGGGTACAACGGCCGGCACCGGAAAGATGTCCCCCCATCGGATGACAGTTTCAACCATTACAGACGAATTGCGTTTGTTTACTCAAAAAAGAGGGAAAGTTATTGCCTTGGCCCTAAAAGACAGAGGCGCTGTTTTACCCGGCGGACATATGGCCAATGCAGCTTATTGGTTTAACGGAGGCGCAGAGGGGAATTGGATCAGTAGTACGTATTATATGGAGGAACTGCCCAGATGGGTGAAAAATTTTAATGCCTCTGATGCCGCTGAAACCTATAAAAAACCCTGGAATACACTTAAGGATATAAAAACCTATAAGGAAAGTGGTTCGGACGACAATGTCTATGAAGGGATGTTTAATGGAGAAACTGCTCCCGTTTTCCCACATGATCTGCCCGCAGTATGGGATAATAACAGTCAGTTTGATCTCTTGAGGGGTACCGCCTATGGCAATAGCTTAACAACCGATTTTGCCTTGGCTGCAATCGATGGGGAAGATCTTGGGAAGGATGCGATTACCGACTTCCTGGCCGTTAGTTTTTCCAGCACAGATTACGTGGGGCATCAGTTTGGGGTGAATTCTAAAGAAATTCAAGACACATATCTAAGACTCGACCAGGATCTGGAAAGGTTACTTGATGTACTGGATAAAAAAGTAGGAAGTGGAGAATATTTAGTTTTCCTTACTGCTGATCACGGCGCGGTTGACGTGCCTGCCTATTTAAAAGATCAGAAATTACCGGCTGGGTATATGGATTCCCAGGGGATGTCTAGCAAGTTCAAGGAATTTATGTCCTATACTTATGGCGAAGCCGATGTGATTAAGAACTACAGCAACGCCCAATTTTTTCTGGATCATGACGTGATTCAAAATCTTGACCTTGAGGTTAAGGATGTTCAATATGCAATCGGGCAGGAGTTGTTGTCCTACGATGGTATCAGCAGGGTCTTCACGGGCTATCAGATGCAACACAATGAATACAGCCGGGGAATTCCCTATATCGTCCAAAATGGATATAATCAGAAAAGATCAGGAGATGTACTTTTAGTACTGGATCCCGGAGTGGTTTACTATCCCGAAACAGGCTCAACCCACGGTTCTCCTTTTCCCTACGATACTCATGTACCCTTGTTGTTTTACGGCAAAGGAATATCTCAAGGTAGTACGGTAGAAAGAACTGAAATCAACGACATCGCCCCAACTATTGCAAGCTATCTAGGCATAGCATTTCCGAACGGAACTACAGGGCAACCTATTGAGGAAGTATTAGATTAGCTTGCCAAAAATCCTTTTCCAGCGGAGGTTTCTTATAAACTCACCCTCCATGGAGGTAACTATGTAAGGGACATTATTCTTTTTGGCTTCCCAATATCCTTGAAGATTATCGCGAATGATTCTGAGTTTTCTATTTTTACCCGCCATTTTTAAAGAGGCGATTACCGTGATAAAAAATCCATAGCGCATTAGGTACATCGCCTTACCCTGTGACCTTCTGGCCTTAATGTTATAAGCAGCGCCAATGGGCCTTTGATGCTTCACCTCAAGTGAAGGAATCCCGGCGGTATTAAATCCGTGATACTGAGCCAGGAGTTCATCTACGGTGTCCCAACCCATAGCAATTCTAAGTCCGTTCATAGCCTTAAAGCAATCGCGGGAATAGGCCTTAAAAGCTCCTCTTATATGATCCTTGTCCATGGGGTGGTTCAGGATCCAGTCTCCTTCTTTGTTCTTTTCATACGCATATCCTCCGGCTATACCGATGTCTGAAGATGAGCGGAAGACTTCGGCGATCTTTTCAAAATAGTGCTCAGGAAGTACAATATCGGCATCGAGCTTTACGATAAAATCGTATTCATCATCCAGGAGAGACAATCCTTTGTTAAAGGCAGCTACAACCTTGCTTCCCGGTAGGTGTTCGTCCGTAGAGCGATTGTTAACCCCTTTCAGAAAGGGATATTTTAAGGTGTATTCATCAATTATTTTTTCCGTACCATCGGTCGAATGATCGTTGACAACCACTACTCTGCTAGGCAAAACCGTTTGGTTTACCAGACTTTCCAGGGCATCCGCCAGGAACTCTTCTTCATTGTGGGCGGGAATAACAACATAATAAGAGGGGGCATCTTGCTGTGGCATGACTGGATTAATCCTAATTTATGTAATTGAACGTTCGGCGTATACGATGTAGTAACGTGGGGTGAATTGTCTTAATAGGGGTCTTAGCCCTATTTTATTCACCGGATGTGTCCATTTTTCTGAATCGATGATATTCCATCCCGATTTTTCTAAGAGCCAATTAAATTGCCATGCTTCAAATTCGTGATAATGCCGGTCTCTGGGATCGGTCTTGCTTCTGTAAGCTGCAGCAAACCAAAGTCTTAAGGGAATACTGGCAACAAGCTTTGTGGCTTTTATTTCAGACAAGACATTAAAAGGGGCGAGGAGGTGTTCAAAGATTTCAAAAGCGGTAACTACCGATGCTTCAGAAGAAGAAACAACCGAAAAATCCAGATCCAGGTCTTCGCCATGCGTATTTTTTACGCGGTATCCCTGCTCTTCCATGATCTGGGTGAAGGGGTTAACTACACCCAAATCCAGGATCGTTTCTGAAGGATCAATGTGTTTTTTTAGAAAGGAAAGGGTCTTCTCGTATCGTTTCTTAGGATAATTTGACTCGTACATTCACTAGCATCTATAAACAACGGCATTGATATTCATACCCGCACCAACACTGGCAAAGATAACGACATCTCCCTTGCCTATTTGCTGATTTTTTATTTTTCCCTTCCGTACCATGTCGAAGAGGGTAGGTACGGTGGCAACGGAACTATTACCTAATTCGTGGATGTTCATGGGCATCACCCCTTCAGGCATCTCCCTGTCGTATAATTGATAGAATCGTTTTATAATAGCCTCATCCATTTTCTCGTTGGCCTGATGGATAAAGATCTTCTTTACCTCGTCAATGGAAACGCCACTTTTATCAAGGCATTCTTTCATCGCTCCGGGTACATAGGAGATCGCAAATTCGTAAATCTTTCTCCCGTACATTTTTATATATCTCAGGTCGTCAGGAATTTCCTGATGATAAGACGAGCCATGGAATAAATAATACGCCTCCTCATTCGCATAAGTTGCCGAGTTGTGTGAAATAATTTCTCCTCCTCCCTCTTTTTCCTCTACGATACATGCACCTGCCCCGTCTGAATATATCATTGAATCCCTGTCATGTGGGTCTACGACGCGAGATAGCGTTTCTGCACCTATTACCAGGCATCTTTTGGCCATTCCACTTTTGATAAAGGCATACGCCTGAATCATACCTTCAATCCATCCCG
>JABDQM010000308.1 GCA_013042315.1 Flavobacteriaceae bacterium
GAAGAAGTTGGGAAAAATATAGATAAGAACGGTGGCAGTTTTGTTGACGATGGCAAACAGCTACTCGATGATTATATCAGCAGAGAAGAATTATGGGCCTGCACCTCCTGTAACGCCTGTGTAGAAGCCTGTCCTGTGAGTATAGATCCCTTGTCGATCATTATGGACATGAGGCAGTACTTGGTGATGGAGCAGTCGGCTGCACCGGCAGAATTGAATGCGATGATGGGGAATATAGAGAACAATGGTGCTCCGTGGCCTTTTAATCAGATGGACCGACTCAATTGGGCGGAAGAGGCCTAATAACAGAAAAACACTAGAAAAAAATGAATGTACCTACAATGGCATCGCTTTTTGCGGAAGGAAAACAACCAGAGATCTTGTTCTGGGTGGGTTGTGCCGGTAGTTATGACGACAGGGCCAAGAAGATCACTAAGGCCTTTGTAAAGCTACTGAATAAAGCCGGAGTTTCCTTTGCAGTTCTAGGAACTGAGGAGAGTTGTTCCGGAGATCCTGCAAAAAGGGCAGGGAACGAATTTTTGTTTCAGATGCAGGCTGTAACCAACATTGAGGTCATGAACGGATACGGGATAAAGAAGGTCGTCACCGCTTGTCCTCATTGCTTCAACACCATAAAGAATGAGTATCCCGGATTAGGTGGAGACTACGATGTTGTTCATCATACGCAGTTTCTAAAGCAATTGGTGGAAGAGGGCAAGATTGGCCTGAAGGGCGGAACTTATAAAGGCAAACGTATCACCTATCACGATCCTTGTTATTTGGGAAGAGCAAATGATGTGTATGAAGCTCCCAGGGAATTGATCAGGAAGTTGGATGCAGAGTTGGTGGAAATGAAAAGTTGCCGCCAGCGTGGCCTATGTTGTGGTGCCGGGGGAGCGCAGATGTTCAAAGAAGCAGAGAAGGGAGATAAAGAGGTAAATATCGAACGAACAGAACAAGCCATAGAAACCCAACCGGAAATTATTGCTGCGGCATGCCCGTTTTGTAATACGATGATGACTGATGGGGTAAAGAACAAAGAGAAGGAGGCGTCGATTGCCGTAATGGATATCGCCGAATTGATGTCAGAGGCAGAAGATCTTTGATACCTTTTAGTTTTGGAACGATTTTAGAGAAGGATTATGAAGGAATTAAACATTAAGTGTCATGTTAGTATCGTTTGACGAATTACCCGAAGATTCCAGAATTTGGATCTATCAGGCCAATAGAAATTTTTCTGAGGAGGAATTGGAGGAAATTGAGAAATTATTACCGCAGTTTCTAACGCAATGGACGGCTCATGGCGATTCGCTCCGCGCAGGATTCGAAATTAAGTACAAGCGATTTATCATCATAGGCTTGGATCAATCCCTGGCCTCAGCTTCAGGATGTTCAATCGATGCTTCCGTACATTTTATTCAGGGCTTGGAAAAAAGATTTGGACTTGAACTCCTGGACCGAATGAATGTCTCCTTTAAACAAGGGGATTATATTACGTACAAATCGATGGCCGACTTTAAGAAAATGGCAAAGTCCAGAGCCATTACAAAGAGTACGATTGTCTTCAATAACCTCGTTGCCAACAAGCAGGAGTATCTGGAACATTGGGAGGTGCCTGCCTCTGAAAGTTGGCACGGCAGATTCATTTAATCTATTTACCACAATTTCAGAGTGTTATCTCACTGTTTTACAATAATTCCTATCGAATACAGTTAGAATCAAGGATCATATTGCCTATGCAGCTAAAAAGCTACTTTCTCTTCTTTATTCTTCTTATGGCCACTCTTGGTCAGGCTCAGCAAAATCCGTTGCAGGCTGCAGATAGTCTTGCCCAGTTGCAATGGGTAGAGGCTGCCTATTCGGAGATGACTCTGGAAGAAAAAATAGGTCAGCTCTTTATGGTGCTAGTAGCTTCAGATCAGGATAAGGCTTCAACAGATAAGATCAAGACGCTTGTAGTTGACGAACATTTGGGGGGAATTATTTTTTCAACGGGTGGACCTCAAAGGCAGGCAAAACTGACCAATGAATATCAGGCACTTGCGAAAGTGCCATTACTTATTGGGATGGATGCGGAATGGGGTCTGGCGATGCGACTCGATTCTACTTTTGCCTATCCCTGGAACATGACCCTGGGGGCGATAAAAGATTCCAGTATTTTAGAAGAGGTAGGGTACAGAATTGGGAGTCATGCAAAACGACTTGGGGTACACATCAATTTTGCACCGGACGTAGATATCAACATCAACCCAAGAAATCCCATTATTGGAAACAGGTCGTTTGGTGAAGATCGGGAGAATGTTGCCCAGAAGGGCGCAGCCTTTGTAAAGGGCATGAGC
>JABDQM010000313.1 GCA_013042315.1 Flavobacteriaceae bacterium
TAAGCTCATCAGGATAACAAGAAAAACAAATAATCGCTTATTCATTTTGCAGTAAAATTAAAAATTTAACATTTAGGGGATTGGCTGTTTAACCTAACCTTAACAAAAATGTTAAAATTATTGCTTAACCCTGGTCCTAATTAATTCCTCGTGGATTTTCCTGACCTTCTTATTAGTCCCCAAAAGGTCCGAATTGTGGATCACGTAGTCGGCCAGAGCCTTTTTCCTTTTTTCTGACCATTGGTGTTTCATGCGCTCCAGAATATCTTTTTCTGAAAGCTGATCCCTTTGTTTTATGCGGATTATCCTGGTTTTTTTTGGAGCCGTTACCAGGATCATATGATCAAAATGTTCATGCCCTCCGCTTTCAAAAAGGATGGCTGCCTCCTGTATCACATAGGGTGCCGATTGACGGGCTGCCCAATCTCTGAAGTCTTTTCTTACTGCCGGATGAACAACCTTATTTAATTCTTCTAATAAAGCACTATTTCCAAAAACCTTCTTGGCAATAAATGCCCGGTTCAGTTGATCATTCTCATAGGCATTATCTCCGAAAAGAGCTTTTACCGCCTTCCTGACCTCAATATTTTCATTCATTATTCTGCGAGCTTCCAAATCCGAATTGTACACCGGAATACCGAGCTCTTTAAACATCTTAGCAACCGTAGTTTTGCCACTCCCCATTCCCCCTGTGAGTCCAACCTTTTTCATTCTCGCTTTAAGATAAATTCTACCCGGTCCTGCAATAGTTGTGAACTTGGAACCCCCTCCGGTTGCTGCACCAGACGCACAGGCAGGAAAGCAGAATTTTCCTGTACATCTTCAAGGTCTGCTATCGCCCTGAAATCAGCGGCTGTTAAATCTTTTAAAACCTCCAGTCTTGCTTTGCACAATATCTCTACACTATTGGGAAACGTCCTTATCTGGGTGCCCTCCGGCAGGTTAATTACTTCTACAGCCACTTCAAATACCTTTTCAGAAAATCTGAATACCTCCGCTGACAGTTGAATTTCCTGAACATCAAACCGCGTATTTGTCAGTGATTCCGGTTGCACCAATTTCAGGGTTCTTGTAAAACTATCGTCAATTCCTGTCAGCTCCGTTTGTTCTGTATATATCCTTGCCAGGGTATCCAGTTCTTGTTCAGGACCGGTCAATACTACAGAATCGGGTACTACTTTTAAAGGGCCGTCGAGGAGGTAATTTTGTGCCAGTTGTATTCCCACATTCGGATACACCGGGATCTTTTTACTGACAAGTGGGGAGAAATTGAGAAAAAGGGTGTCATCCCCCATTTGGACAACCGTCATATTCGCGGGTAATGCGGCCTCTATCTGATCCCTATAGTTCTGATTTGGGAGAAAGTATTCCTGCCGGCCGTAAGACACTTTGCTGAGATCAATCGGCAATTTTCCTGCAGTAAAACGCGAACTGAGGAATTGCCATCCACTGCCCCGAACGCTAAGGGTAATTTCCTTTTCAGAAGCGTTCATCAGCATCAGTGAATCAGGCGCATTTATGAAGCTCAGTTCAAAAGTGATCCTTTCGGTATAGGTTTCGGAAAGTTGACTGATAAGCCAGGCGCCAAAGGAGCAGATTAACAGGATCACAAAAACCTTTACTTTGCGTTTGGTAGCTCCTTTCAAGGCTTTTTTTGCAGTCATGATTATTCTTTAAAAAATAAGGCGGGAAATAGTTCCTGGGGTTTCTTTCTACTAAAAGTAAGTAAGAATGTCGATTTAAAAAAACCCAGCCCATATGCAAGAAACTGAATACATACTGCAAACATGGAAAGTATAGCGATAGAAACAGATTTGTTTCTATACCAGGAATCTATCAGAAGTACTGCAAAGTAAAACAGGTACAAATAGAGAAACCAGTAATTTCCAAGTGCAGCCAGCACCAGGGCAACCAGCATACCAATAGAGAAAAGTGATGGCAGCCAATAGGTGAGTCGTGCCGTCCCCCTGTGCCATGAATTGAGAATTGGCCTTACCATTCCAAATTTCTTTACCTGAATGTAGAATTTATTAAAATCGATCCTTCTTTTATGATAAACCTTGGCCTCCGGAATCAGTTTTGATTGAAATCCGAGTTTCCAGAGCCTGATCGTGAGATCCGGATCTTCTCCGGGATGAATTTTGCCAAAGCCCCCCGACTTTTCAAAAGCTTCTCTGGAAATGCCCATATTAAAACTCCTTGGCTGGAATTTTCCGGCAGCTTTTTTATTCCCTCTAATACCGCCTGTTGTCAACATGGAGGTCATGGCATAGTTGATGGCTTTCTGGGTAGGGGTAAAATCAGGATGCGCTGTATCCGGTCCTCCAAAGAAATCGACATAATTTTCTCTAAGGGAGGCGTGTACCACCTTTAGATACCCGGGCGGAAGCAGACAGTCTGAATCGAGAATGATATAATAATTCCCTTTCGCCTTCTTCATCCCAAAGTTCCTGGAATCCCCCGGACCACTGTTCTCCTTGAAGTAATATTGAATATTTAATTTCCCCTGGAAAGAATCTACAATTTCTTCCGAGCGTTCCTGAGAACCATCTTCCACAATAACAATTTCGTATTTCTGGTCGTAGGTCTGCTTATCGAGACTCTGCAGAAGTTCTTTAATTTCTTCGGGTCTGTTATAAACCGGAATGATCAGTGAGAAAATGGGTTCCATCGGAAATTTTTAAAAGAAAGGCCATCCTGTTCCGGGATGGCCCTGTTTTGCTGTAGTCTGTATTATCAATCCTG
>JABDQM010000315.1 GCA_013042315.1 Flavobacteriaceae bacterium
TAAGCCATGAAACAAGAGCTTATAAATCCGCTTCTTCCATATGGGAAATGGCTCTTATCAATTGTGTTTCTTCAGAGAGGTCGATCTTATTTTCTTTAATATAAGCCTTCATCTTTTCTGCTGAATTAGCATCGAGCTGCTTGAGGAATTTATTTTTCTTAAGGCTTATTTCCCGGATCTCTCCGTCGTTTTTTTGTAGTAAATAAGAACTGAAGGTTGTGAATTTGCTGGGAGTAGGATTTACCATTGAATTGGCAGCCGGTTTGGCCTCGGTAAATTTAGACTCGAGATGTTTGTAGAGTTTAAATGAGCTGCCGTTGTACAAACGGATAAGGTAGCCCTCCTTATTCATCGTTTTATCGGAAATAAAAGAAAGGTAATAATATTCCTTGTCCTTCATGTTAGATACAAGAACAACGTTGGGGTCCCTGATCAACGCCTGGTGTTTTTCTTCTTGAAGCTGGGTTCTTTTAAGCTCAATTTCATTGGAAAAAATGTTAAATCTGTAGAAGAACTCCCCCAGGTCTTCATCTTTATACCAAACATGTCCTTTTTTAAAGTCAGTTGTTTCATAGGGTGTTCCCACTTCGGCTCCAACATAGTGAGTAACCTTCCCGTCATCGTCACGAACAAGTTGGAATAGTTTCTGCATGGACGGGGTCCATCTTTGGTGGAAGTTGGCAAATGGATCATTCTCCACACCTGCCATTTGGGGTGCGGCCTGATCAACCAGCTGACCGCTCAGCACAAAGAATGATAAAAGAACAGCTGGCAGGATTAAATGTTTCATGAGGAAGTGTCTATTGAATTGATATACTCAAAGGTACGAATCAGATCAGTTTCCTCACTCAGATCAATTTTTTCTTCTTTAATAAATGAATTTACCTGGTCCCTGATTTCTTTATCGAGTATTTTCAACAGGGCACCTTTTTTCTGAGTGAGCTGATCAATCCGGTCAACTCCGGTTTTTTTGTAATAGTACTCTACAAAATGGGCATATCTGCTGGGTATTGCCATCACCATGGAGTTGGCAGCAGCTTTACCTTCGCTGTACTTCACGGCCAGGCGGTGATAAAGAGTGTATGAATCACCTGCTGAGATAATGGACAGGTATCCGTTCTTGGTTTCATTTTTTTTAGTGATATAGGTAGTAAACCTCAATTCCCGGTTTCCGTATTTCACTCTGAGATCCTGGTTGGCTAACAGGCGTTTGGGGTTTTCTTCCTGAAGGTCTGTTTCCTTAATTTCAATCTCACTGTTCAAGGCGTTGTATCGCACAAAGAAGTCGCCCACATATTCCTCCCCAAAATACACTTTACTTTTAATAAAGTTTTCTGTGAGGTAAGGGGAACCTAATATTTCCTCGCCTCCTTTAGTCTTTTCATTTACACGCAGGTTCATCATTACCAGGTTGAGCATGGGATTTCCTCCCTGGGCGGAATTAAATAATCCTGCCTCTCCAGTTGGGGCAGCTCCGGTTACCTGAGAATATCCTGTAAAGGATAATATGGATACCAAAACTGCCAGGAATTTATATTTCATAATTGATAAGTAATAATTTCTTTATATAAGAAGTATTCCGCGAGTTTACCGTAAACAGCATTGGAAATACATTCATTTTTAAAATTTTCCAAATGTAATAAAAAGAGTTTGGGAAATTCACGACTAAGAATTAAAAAAGGCCATCTTGTTAGGATGGCCTTTTCTGTTTTATAAAATAATCCTTCTATGGACATATACTTAAACTACCCGTAAAGTCGCCAATAAACGGACTAGGTCCATCTTCAAAGGCAAGCTTGCCATTAGGAGCGTATAATTGGTAAGTAACTTCCGAATCCCAGTCACCTGAAACATATTCAAAAGTTACAGTTGTAGCCGTGTCAGGGATAGTGAATACCTCTGAATTTGCGGCTCCCTGAGCAGCAGAAATAGTATAATCTGTAGGTACACCGTCAACGGTTACTCTTACAGAGGCACCGTTCCATCCGTCACCAAAAGAATCCTGCATATCCAGGGTGTAATCACCAGGGACAGGACCTACAGGGATACAGGCTACGACAACATCGTACTTATAAGGAGAGCTAAAATAAGAACCTCCAAGTACGTTACCGTTACCATTTACATTAGTCCAGCTAGAACCGTCTACAAGATTAACTACAAACCGGTAGCTAAACACATCCCCTCCTGAATAATCTGTCCCAACGCCCAGAAGGCTGGCAGATTCAGCAAGAGTTGTGGTAAAGGTCAATTCGGGAAGTCCACGTGAACTAGTAGAGAATTCGCTGGCATCAAATGTGCCAATCAGAATCTCAGCTTTACTGTTGTCATTAGGATCATCCTGGTTATCTGTAAATGAAGCATACAGATCAACTGAGGCTAACAAGTCTCCAAATTCGGAATCCTGCTCTTCAACGGTAACTGTAAAAACAGATTCCGGTACGAAGGCATTATATGGATTACCTTCCTGGGCTCTTGTTCTCAACACCGCACCTACGGTGTAGTTTTCAAGTACCTGGTCCACTACTTTGTCATCCGTTTCACAGGAGACAAAGAAGACTGTGGACAACGCTAAAAGAAATACACTAACTTTTTTCATCGTAATTTTTTTTTAAATTAATTAGCAACTGGGAATGTTGGTGAGGAAGGATTGGTATCCCAAAACACCTGACCTGTAACACCAGATTTCTGCGCAAGCGAAGAATTGGTATTTGCAGCATTCGCCGGATAGAAATGACTCCTTATAAAAGCCCCTGGATTAGGCTCCAGATTAGGCTCTAAATTAGTAGGATATCCTTTTCTTCTATAGAAATTATAACCGTCATGGCCGTTACCTTTAAGTGCAATAAAGAACTGTTCTGCCATGATGTTCCATTTACCTTCGTCATCCGCAGCATCAAAAGCTGCATCAACAGAGGCGATAAAATCAGAAATATCTGTAGCTGAAGGCTCAAATGAAAGGTCGGCTGTTGCATCTAGAGATCCAAAGGATGTTACTTTGTCAATAGACTTGGTAATTCCTGCCAAAACAAGAGCCTTACCTGCGGCAGGACTTCCGTTCATCGCTACCTCAGCTCTCCAGAAATCAACTGTTGAAGCTAAGATAATAGGTGTAATACCTGCACCGCCACCACCTGTACCTAAACTGGTCTCAGAAAAGCTATTGTCGTCAAACTGACCTGCCTGTGGATAAACACCAACTGCAGTTCTCAATAATCCATCTGGTGGAATACCTGAGTTGTTTCCATGATTTCTTCCCCAGTAGCCGTTATCCAGCGTACAGAATGGGAAGCCACCTGCAACGTATTGTGGAGGGGGTGATTGTAAAGAACAATCCAATGTTTCTTCATTTGGAGGTACCGGATCACCATTAACATCGTTAGATCCCGGAGTACCATCGTTCTGACGGTAATAGTAATAACGAATACGAGGATCATCTGAAGTATCCATCAGATTCATCATCCAGACAGAAGCGTAGTCACCACCACCGGTAACGGTATAGTTCTGTGCGTAGTTTGGATGTCTAGTATCTGGTTGAACAGCATTTGCTCCCCACTGGAATTGCCAGTCGTCATCAGTAGAAGCTATATAGTTCCCACTAGATACGATACTATTGAAGGCTGAGGTATTACCCAAATTGAGGTGTAATCTCAATTTTAATGTATTTGCTGCCTTTACCCAAGCATCCCAATCTCCATCATAATAGAAGTCAATATCCGGATCTGCTAATGCGTTTGCATTGAAATTAGCAATAGCCTGATCTGTTAAAGCCAGGGCTGCAGCGTAAATATCTGCTCCACTGTCGGGAGCAGGATTCAAATTGTCTGCACCACCAATGGCTTCAGAGTAAGGAATATCTCCGAAATAATCTACTAAGAGGGTAATGGTGTACGCTTCAATCAATTGCGCAATGGCAAGGTGATGTACAAGACCTGCTTCCTCAGCAAGAGGCGCTAAATCCCTACCGTTCTTGATGATTTCCTGGTAAGCATCTTCCCAGCTCCCATCAAAGTTTTGAGGGGAATAGGCATTTTGGTAGTTTCTGCTACCCATCCATTCCATTCGAACTGTCTCAGCACCTGTCTCTCCCAGAGATTCAACAACTCGTGCGAATTTCACCTGAACTTCGTTCAAATAGAAGTCGGGATCTGCCTGAGCAGGTGTCAGGGCATTCGGGTTATCCGCAAGGTCCAGATTGGTGGTTTCGCACCCTGTGAAAAGGACTCCACCGATCAAACCAATACTTAAATATTTAAATA
>JABDQM010000316.1 GCA_013042315.1 Flavobacteriaceae bacterium
TTTCAATCTGATGTGCCAAACACAGATTTACAATGTTCGCCGTGCCTTCAACATTTGTTTTTTTTAACGCTGTCCAGGCTGCGGGGTTAAAGGAGATCATAGCAGCGGCATGATAGACCTGTGTAACCCCTTGAAAAGCAGTTTCAAGGGAAGGAACATCCGTAATATCGGCTTTGATCCATGTAATTCTCTGATAGAGTGCATCGGCCTCAGTCGAATAATGATCGAAGATGGATTTTGTCTCCTGCAGGGACTCCTCTGATCTATAAATAGCCTTAACGCTTTTGTTTTCACTGAGTAAATTATACAGCAAATGTGCCCCTACCAATCCTGTACCTCCCGTCACTAGAACCATGGGCCTAAAGTACTTAAAACTCATCGATTTATTTACAAATACATCGGTTTGGCTCCATGGTATTTCTTTTATCTTTGTGTCATTCTAAGAAAATGAAACCTGATGGATTCGAACTTTGTTGAGGAATTAAAATGGCGTGGGATGCTCCACGATGTCATGCCGGGCACAGAAGATCACTTAATGTCTGAGATGCAATCGGCCTATGTGGGGATAGACCCCACTGCTGATTCACTTCATATAGGCCATTTAGTAGGTGTGATGATGTTGAGGCATTTTCAGCTTGCCGGACATAAACCCTATGCTCTCATTGGCGGCGCTACAGGTATGATTGGGGATCCGTCGGGGAAATCGAGTGAACGTAATTTGTTGGATGAAACAACGCTGAGACTGAATCAGGAAGCGATCAGAGAACAACTTTCCCGTTTTTTAGATTTCGACGCTGAGGTTGAAAATGGTGCGGTCTTGGTCAATAACTATGACTGGATGAAGGATTTCAGTTTTCTCGATTTTATAAGGGACGTTGGGAAGCACATCACAGTTAACTACATGATGGCCAAGGATTCGGTCAAAAAAAGACTGGAAGCAGAGGCCAAGGAAGGCATGTCCTTCACGGAGTTTACCTATCAGTTGGTGCAGGGCTATGACTTCTTGTACCTGTATCAGAATTACAACTGTACCCTGCAAATGGGCGGTAGTGACCAGTGGGGGAACATTACAACAGGGACGGAACTCATCAGGCGTATAGGTGGTGGAAAAGGCTATGCTCTAACTTGCCCGCTGATCACCAAAGCTGATGGGACAAAATTTGGTAAATCTGAAGACGGAAACGTCTGGCTTGATGCCCACAGGACTTCTCCTTATAAATTCTACCAGTATTGGATCAACACCTCAGATGAAGACGCCGAAAAGTACATCAAGATCTTCACCTTCTTATCCAGGGCAGAGATTGAAAACCTCATCAAAGAGCACCAGGAGGCACCCCATTTAAGGGTGTTGCAGAAAAAATTAGCGGAAGAAGTTACTACGATGGTACACTCCAAAGCGGATCTTGAAAACGCCATCAGGGCCAGTGCAATTCTCTTTGGCAATTCTACTTCTACAGACCTCAAATCATTAGATGCACATACCTTTCTGGAGGTCTTTGAAGGAGTTCCGCAGGCTGAAATAACGAGGGAGGATATTGCTAATGGATTCGATATCATTGCGGCCCTGGCTTCAAAAACAGGTTTTCTAAATTCGAATGGAGAGGCCAGAAGGGAGCTTAAACAAAATTCGATTTCCGTCAATAAGGAAAAGGTTGCTGAGGGATATATGATCGGTGAATCTGATCTTATCAATGATACTTATGTCTTATTACAACGCGGTAAGAAAAGCTATTTTGTTTTAGCGGTTTTGGAAGAATAAAGTACCGACTTGCAAAAGCTTACAGGACCATCAGATTACATCCCCGGATATCTGCATGATCAAATCGACCCAGAATTTCAAAACCACCTTCAGGACACAGCCGACCCAAATCCTGTGTTGCGATAAAGGAACAAGAATTCAGATTTGCAAGATCGATAATATTGACTCCGCCCGTCTTGCCGGGTTCAACAAAACTTAGGGGATCTTCAGTATCCCTGATTAAAACCTTCATCCACGGAGGGGAATAAAAAACACCATCTCTTTTGGAATAAGCCTGGGAAAGGAGCTCTGTCATCCCGTATTCGGAATGGATTGTTTTCAGATGAAAAGCATTACCCAGATACCTGTGAAGTTCTTCCCGAATCAATTCCTTTCGTTTACCTTTCATCCCTCCGGTTTCCATGATTACAGTGTTACTGAGTTTCATAGGATGTTGTTCGGCGAGGTCCATAAGGGCAAAGGATACCCCAATCAATAGGATTTTAGTTTGCTCCTCTTCCAGGAGTTGCAGATTTTTAGCCAGCGTGGGAAGGTCGTCCAGGTAAAAACCGCTTTTAGGATGACCGCTGAGTTCAATCAAATCCCGCACCATATATACCAAAGAAGAACCGGATCGCTCCAGATAAGAAGGTAACAAAGCCAGGATGCAATAATCTGCAGGACTTCCATAAAACTGATCAAAGCTCTTGCGAAAACTCTTTTCGTAAATATCTATATCAGCGATGAGATGTTTGCTTGGGAGAGAGGAGGTGGTACCGCTACTGGTAAAAATAAGTTCGGGTTTGGAGGAAGAGCAACTCAGTTGTTTTTTTCTGAAGAATTCGATGGGTAAAAAGGGTATATCTTCCGGGTGTTTAATGTCTGCAGATTTGATGCCCATATGCTGACAAAATTCTCTGTAGACTGCATTGTTCTCGTATTGGTAACGGAATACCAAAAGGGATGCAGCATCGAAGTCGCGCTTGTTTTTAATCGAGAAAATGCTGTTGGAATCCATGGCGTAAAATACTTCGCCAAAAATAGTAAATTATAGCCCCGTCTAAGGTAGTGGAGTCAAATACGAAAAGCTTGGCAACTTATTTCACAACCAACTTCCTGGTCATGGATTTTTGCCTCTCTTTTACTTGTAAAACGTAAACTCCGGGAACCAATCGGGAAATATTCAGCGTATTTGTAGAGATTCGATCTCTTAGAACTACTTCACCAAGCACATCGTAAACGGTGATAATCTTGGTGTCGTTGTATTCTGAAGTGATATAGACCACATCACTGTACGCCGGGTTGGGATACAATTTAAAATTGGGAATTTCCTGAGACGGAACGGATTCGGCAGGAGGCTTTTCCTGGCCATACCCCCATAGGGAAAACAATAAAAAAGCGGTTAAGTAGAGTATTTTCATCAATATTGATTTGGGATCAATACTTAAAGATACCCAAAGACGACTTCAGACCCCACAAATTGTTGTGAATGGGAGGAAAATGTAGGTGAACGAAAAACCCGTAGTATTTCGTCGATAAAAAACTGCATTTTATCGACAACTTAAATGATTCTTAGAGGGTTAGAACAGACTAATGCCGGGTAAGAATTCCCTATTTAATGATCAATTTTCGAGTAGCAACTTTGTCTTTTTCCTGCACCCGCAAAACATAGATCCCGGAATCCAGGTTGGACAAATTTAATTCGTTCCCTAAAATGGTAGTTTCGATTACCCGGGTACCCAATACATCGAAGATGAGTATTTTCTTTGGCGCGTTTGCTTTTGTCTGAATAAAAACTTTGCCATTGGTAACCGGATTGGGATATAGCTTAAAGCCAGAAATTTCACCCGGATTTGAAGGCTTGTCCTGAGCAAGCCCGGCAGAGAAAACCAATAAAAAAGCTAGTAGGTAAAAGTGCTTCATACTGAGGGGGTTACATAGACACAAAACAAATATACTTATTTTGAGATTCCATTATTGTTACAAGGCCTATTCTAGCGAAGAAATTCGATGAAATGCACCTTTATACCCTTAAATATCATTAATCATACCATTATGAAGCTATTATTAAACAAATTTGAACTCAGATTCTAGTCTGTACTCTTTCTCTAAAACACCAGGCCTATGTTATATAATTGTTATGTTCTATATTTCGAACTGATGTACCCCCGGGGTGTGTATTTTATTTATATTTTTGATCGGATCACTAATCTCGAATTCAATGAAGAAACAAGACATCAGAATACTCCTTGTCGACGATGAGCCAGATATCTTGGAGATTCTAAAGTATAACTTGTCTTCAGAGGGCTATCAGGTCTCAACAGCAAAGAACGGAATTGAAGGGGTCGAGAAAGCAAAGAAGAAGAAACCGCATCTCATTATTTTGGATGTTATGATGCCGGAAATGGACGGGATAGAGGCATGTGAAATTATCAGGAATACAGACGGACTCAAAGATACAATCATTACTTTTCTCACGGCCAGGGGCGAAGATTATTCGCAGGTTGCAGGTTTTGATGCAGGAGCTGATGACTATATCACAAAACCTGTAAAACCCAAAGTACTCGTCAGCAAAGTCAAGGCGCTGTTGAGAAGGCTGAAAGAGAATCAGGAACCCCAGCCGGAAATAAAAAAAGTTGGGAATATTGTGATCAACAGAGAGGAGTACAAGGTGGTAAATGCAGGTAAAGAAATAGTACTTCCCAGAAAGGAGTTTGAGTTGCTGTCTCTGCTTACTTCCAAACCCGACAAAGTTTTCAAAAGAGAAGTGATTTTAGATAAGGTATGGGGTCAGGAAGTGGTGGTCGGAGGCCGAACTATTGACGTACATATTCGCAAACTTAGAGAAAAAATTGGCGATCATCACTTTAAAACAGTTAAAGGAGTAGGCTATAAGTTTGTATTGTAATGGCCATAGAACTGAGGAAATCCTATAAGTTTGCCCTGAGGTCTTCCTTCTACATTTCTGTTATACTCCTACTTTTTTCATTAGCGCTTTTTTACTATTTATCATTGTGGAATTACTGGCCCGTTTTGGCCATTTCCATCATCCTGGTTTTTGGTGTTTGTTTTCTGGTAATACAATTTCGGGTTGAGAAATTCATCTACCTTCGGATAAAGAAGATCTACGATGATGTTTCTCTTTTAGAATCCACATCCTTTGCGAGCAGGCCAATTACCACAGACATGGCAACACTCAATGAAGAAATTGAGAAATTTGCCAAGGACAAAAGGATAGAGATTGATACACTGAAGATCAGAGAGGAGTACCGAAAGGATTTTTTAGGCAATGTATCGCATGAATTAAAAACTCCCCTTTTTACGGTTCAGGGATACATCCTCACTTTGCTCGAGGGAGCAATGGAAGATAAAAAAGTACGTAAAAAATACCTTCAAAGGGCGAATAAAGGTGTAGAAAGACTCATTTACATCGTAAAAGACCTCGATCTTATTACCAAATTAGAGGTAGGAGATCTCAGTCTCGATATGGACACTTTTGATATCATTGAATTGATCGAAAGCGTTTTTGAACTTTTGGAAATGAAGGCCGCAAAAAAGAATATTAGCCTTACGTTCGATATGAATTATACCAACCCGATCTACGTTAGGGGAGACAGGGAAAAGATACAGCAAGTGATTACCAATCTGATCGTAAACTCCATTAAATACGGTCATCCTGACGGTACTACCGAGGTGAGTGTGGAAGATCTCATCAAGAATAAAGTCATCGTCAGGGTTACGGATAATGGAGAAGGTATTCCGGAGGTGCATCTCCCCAGGATATTTGAACGCTTTTACCGAATCGACCAAAGTGGAAGCAGGAAAGAGGGCGGCTCAGGCCTTGGTCTTGCAATTGTAAAACACATTATCGAGGCACATGGAGAAAAGATCTATGTGGAAAGCGCAGAGGATGTGGGATCCGAATTTTCATTCACCCTTGAAAAAGAGAGCAAACCCCGGGAATAGTTATAATCGCCTGTTTTGAATTCCTTAGTTTTGTAAGAAATTAATTCCAGATTTTTGTGGGGAGTAAAAATAAACTCAAGCGCTTTAAGGAAAACGAATCCTTTCCCAATGTTATCCAACCCACCAGGGAAGAAGTCCTAAATGGCTTATTTCCCCATAGAGGAAAGTGGTCTGAAGTATTCGGAAATGACAATCCACTGATCGTAGAACTAGGTTGTGGTAAAGGAGAATATACCATCGGATTGGCTAAAATGCATCCCGATAACAATTATATCGGGATCGATATAAAGGGTGCCCGTTTATGGCGGGGAGCAAAAACGGCACTCGAAGATTCTCTGGAAAACGTCCTCTTCATAAGGTCGCAAATCGGTTTGATTGATGCCTTGTTTGCTGAAGGGGAGTTGTCTGAGATCTGGATCACTTTCCCTGACCCGCAGATCAAGTACAAAAGGACAAAACACCGACTTACAAATCTCGAATTCTTAAGAAAGTATGCACAGGTTCTGAAAAAGCAAGGTATAGTGCATCTGAAAACAGATAGTGAATTTATGCATGGATATACCCTGGGTATTCTACAGGCCTTGAAAATGGACATCCTTTATTCCAATCACGATGTCTACAGAAACGAGGGAAGTCCGAAAGAAGTTCTGGAAATTCAGACCTTTTATGAAAATCAGTATCTTGAGCTGGGTAAACCCATTACCTATTTAAAATTCAGGATGTCCGCTTTATGACCCATCTCCTTATATTATTTTTTGTCACCTTCTCAGCAGCATTTATGGCGACGGTTCCCCCGGGCCTGCTGAATATGAATGCTGCTAAAACCAGTGTGGAAAAGGGAAAGAATAATGGCATCATATTTAGCCTTGGTGTTTCCACCATGATCATGATGCAGGCTTACATCGCCGTACTCATTTCCAAATTCCTGTACAGAAACCCCGAGGTTATCGACTTGCTGATGAAGATCGCCATTGGGATCTTCGCCTTTTTTGCGATTTACTTCTTTATAATGGGGAAGCGCTTTAAACCCAAGAAAATCCGCATAGAAAAAATAAGTAAAAAGAACAGTTTTTTTAAAGGTATGCTCCTGGCGGCCTTAAATCTACTTACGATTCCTTATTACAGCGGCCTTAATGTAATGTGGAACGCCTCAGGTTGGATTGAGTTTCAGGTTTGGGACATTGCTACCTTTATCCTGGCAGCAGGAATGGGTACTTTTACCGTACTCTATCTGTACACCTTTTATTTCAATAAACTCGAAATGAAAAATAAGACCTTCTCAAGAAATTCAAATTACATTCTGAGCGGGTTGATGCTTATTTTACTCTTGATTACCTTAATTCGTTTATTTAGCAGTGATCATGGATAAGAAGGAGTCCGACTTTTTTGCCAAGGTATACGATCTTGTAAAGCAAGTGCCTTACGGACGGGTAACCTCCTACGGAGCCATAGCCAAATACCTGGGGACTGCCCGAAGTGCGAGAACCGTAGGATGGGCCATGAATAATGTAGTAGACAGGGAAGACGTACCTGCACATCGCGTGGTGAACAGAGTAGGCTTGCTCACGGGGAAGCATCATTTCGGTGGGACCAACCTGATGCAACAATTGCTTGAAAATGAAGGACTTATTATAGAGGATGATCAGATTAAGGATTTTAAAAAATACTTTTGGGATCCCATGAAGGAACTCGACCAAGACCCCTAAATAGTTTTAAAGATCAAAGAAATTCCATCATAAATAAGAGGAATTCCCCTATAAGTCATTTCCATTCAGTTCTTTCCAATTCTCGGTCCTAAGCCCTATCTTTGTTGTTTAGAATCATTTTACATTAACGCTCGATTTTAGCCGGATGAAACTAGATAAAAAGGAAATAATAAAAGCACTACAGACCATTTCAGTTCCGGGTGAGGGACAAAATATGTTTGATAGTGGAGCGGTTAAGAATATTCAGACTTTTGGTGATGAGGTTGTCGTAGATATCAGCATTACTAATCCGAGTCTTCAGGCCAAAAAGAAAACAGAAGTTTCGATCTTACAAGCTATTCACCGTCAGGTTTACGAAAAGGCTAAGATCACGGTAAATTTAACTGTTGACGCTCCGGCTAAACCTACAACCAATGAGATAAAAGGGAAGCCTATTCCCGGGATTAATAATATCATAGCCGTTGCTTCGGGCAAGGGTGGCGTAGGAAAATCTACGGTCACCGCTAATCTGGCCGCTACCTTGGCTAAAATGGGGTTTAAAGTAGGTATTTTGGATGCCGACATTTACGGTCCTTCTATCCCAATTATGTTTGACGTTGCTTCACAAAAACCTCTCGCAGTAGAGGTGGAAGGAAAGTCGAAAATGAAACCTATTGAAAATTACGGGGTGAAGATCTTGTCTATTGGATTCTTTACTCAGCCAAATCAGGCTGTAATCTGGAGGGGTCCCATGGCAGCCAAAGCTCTGAACCAGATGATCTTTGATGCTCACTGGGGGGAGTTGGATTTCTTGTTAATTGACCTTCCACCGGGTACCGGAGACATCCATTTAAGTATTATGCAGTCACTGCCCGTAACCGGATCAGTCGTGGTTAGTACACCTCAGGAGATCGCTCTCGCCGATGCGAGAAAGGGAGTAGCGATGTTTCAGCAGGAAGCGATCAATGTACCCGTGCTGGGGATAATTGAAAATATGGCGTACTTCACTCCTGCCGAGCTTCCTGAAAACAAGTATTATATTTTTGGAAAGGATGGGGCAAAAAATTTGGCAGAAGATATGGAGGTGCCATTTCTGGGAGCCTTACCCCTGGTGCAAAGTATTCGCGAAGCTGGTGATGTGGGTAGACCCGCAGCCTTGCAAACCGCGACCCCTCTTGAATCTTCTTTTGAAGAGATCACGAGAAATACTGTTCAGGAACTCGTACGGAGAAACTCCAGCATGCCTCCTACCGAGGCCATTAAAATAACCACAATGGCAGGATGTTCTGCTGTGAAAAAGAAATGATAATGACGCCTGACGAACTGAAGATCAAAGTAGAAAAAGCTCTGGATGAAATTCGCCCTTTTTTACAAAGCGACGGAGGTGATATCTCTCTAATTTCTATCGAGAATGGCAATTTGGTCAAGGTACGTCTCGAAGGGAATTGCGTGGGATGTAGTGTAAATCAGATGACATTGAAGAGTGGGGTAGAGATGACTATCAAAAAGCACGCTCCTCAGATAGAGCAGGTGGTTAACCTCGTGAATTAAATGTCGGCTAAAATCTCTTTCCTTTCCTCAAACAAAGAAAACAAGTATGATTAAAACAGATATCCTGATAATTGGGGCAGGTCCTACAGGCTTGTTTGCCGTTTTTGAAGCTGGTTTACTTCAACTAAAATGCCATATAATAGATGCTTTGCCTCAACCCGGTGGGCAGTGTGCAGAGATCTATCCCAAGAAGCCGATTTACGACATTCCCGCGTTTCCTGAAATTCTAGCTGGTGATTTGGTAGATAATTTGATGCAACAAATTGCTCCTTTCCAACCCGGATTTACCTTGGGAGAACAGGCCACCACTATAGATCCTCAAGAAGATGGAACCTTTGTAGTCACAACAAATAAAGGCACCAAACATCACGCACCCGTTGTTGCTATTGCGGGTGGCTTAGGCAGTTTTGAACCGCGAAAACCCCTCTTGGACAACCTGGAGAACTACGAAGGAAAAGGTGTTGAATATATGATCAAGGATCCTGAAAAATACCGGAACAGAAGAGTACTTCTTGCAGGTGGTGGAGATTCTGCTTTAGACTGGACCGTATTCCTGGCCAACGTAGCTGAAGAAGTAACGCTGGTTCATCGAAGAAATGAATTCAGAGGGGCCCTCGATTCGGTTGAGAAAGTACAGAATTTAAAAAACCAAGGTAAGGTAAGGCTGATTACCCCGGCAGAAATTACAGCTATCGGAGGTAAAGATCAGCTCGAATGGGCCTCAGTCAGGCGCGAAGATACATCTGGAGAAGTAGAAGAGTTCAAACTGGAAATCGATCATTTTATACCGCTTTTTGGCTTGTCTCCCAAATTGGGACCAATTGCTAATTGGGGCTTGGAGATAGAAAAGAATGCTATAAAAGTGGATAATTCATTAGACTATCAAACCAACATACCTGGTATTTACGCTATCGGCGATGTCAATACTTATCCGGGAAAATTAAAACTAATCCTGTGCGGTTTCCACGAGGCAACACTGATGTGCCAAAGTGCCTATAAGAGGATCAACCCCAATAAAAGATACGTCTTAAAATACACTACTGTAGGGGGTATACAAGGATTTGATGGGTCGAAAAAAGAAGCCCCAAAAGCTGTTGTAAAAGCGATAGTTTAGTCATGAGCGATATTCGTGTTACAGTAAATGATAGAGAAGGGGTTATTCACAAGGTTCATGCTCCTACAGATATGAATATGAATCTCATGGAGCTGATACGCTCTTTTGAGTTAGCTCCTGAAGGTACCATAGGGGTTTGCGGGGGTATGGCGATGTGTGCCTCCTGCCAGGTGTATATTATCTCTTCCCATGATCTTCCCGCAAAAACAGATGAGGAAGAAGCGATGTTGTCTGAAGCTTTTTACGTAAAAGAAAACAGTCGCTTGAGCTGTCAGGTCCTCTTGGAAGATTCTTTGGATGAGCTGGAGGTTGAAATCGCCCCCGAAAGCTGAGATTTAAATTCTTGCCTGATAGGTAAACAAATTGTAATACCGCCCTTCCTTTTCGATTAACTCATCGTGGGTTCCTGTTTCTGCAATGCGCCCCGCCTCTATCACTAAGATCTGATCGGCTTTCCGGATGGTACTTAAGCGGTGGGCAATGATAAAAGTGGTTCTGCCCTTGGTCAGTGCCGCTAAACTCTGCTGAATAAGTCCTTCACTTTCTGTGTCGAGATTGGAAGTAGCTTCGTCAAGTATCAAAATCCTGGGATTAGCCAGAACAGCCCTTGCAATGGCTATCCTCTGGCGCTGTCCCCCTGAGAGTTTTATTCCACGCTCTCCGATCAGTGTATCCAATCCCTCTTCAAATCGGTCAGTGAATTCATCTACATAAGCCGCTTTGACGGCATTTTGCAATTCATCGTCAGAAGCATCAGGTCGTGGGAAAAGGATGTTTTCCCTGATGGTACCCTCAAATAGAAAGTCATCCTGCAGCACAACCCCCAGGTGTTGTCTGAAGTTCCTCAAAACTATCTTGGAAAGATCATGTCCGTCTACCGTAATTTTCCCTGAATTGGGATTTAAGAAGCTGGCTGCAAGTCCCGCAATCGTACTTTTACCAGAACCTGAACTACCCACCAGGGCCACAGTGGTCCCTGCAGGTACTTCAAAGCTTACCTCGTGCAGTACTTCTTTTTCTTCCTCATAGGCAAAAGAGACATTGTCAAAAATATAATGTCCTTTAATAGTGTCTGGTGTAAGTGTCCTGAGCTCCGGATTTTCTTCTTCGGTCATATTCATCAGCTCTTCGGTGCGATCGAGTCCGGCGAGCGCTTCACTTAATTGGCTCCCTATATTGCTCATTTGCACAATCGGGGCAACCATAAGTCCGAGTAGAAATGTAAATTCCAGGAATTCACCCAGGGTTAAGGCATCAGACATAATTTTATAACCTCCAATCCCCATGATCCCAGTTGTAGCCACACCCAGTAAAAAGGTGGAAGAACTTGTCATAACCGCTGTTGCCGTTAAACTTTTCTTCACATTCTGATATAGCTTGTGGACTCCTTCCTGGAAAATAGAATGTTCCTGTTGTTCTGCATTAAATCCCTTGATCACCCTGATACCTCCCAGGGTCTCAGTTAAACGACCTGTTACTTCAGCATTGATTTTACCACGATTTCTAAAAATAGGCCTGATGATTTTAAAAGCCTTCAGGGCGACCACCGCGAATATGGCAAGCGGAACCAGAGCAAACAGGGTCATGGAGACGCTGATGTTGAGTAACAGGATCAAGGCAACAATAGCGGTGATGGTTCCTCCGACCAACTGAACAAGACCGGTTCCGATAAGATTCCTGACCCCTTCAACATCAGTCATAATTCTGGATACTAATTCGCCCGATTTTGTATTGTCAAAAAATCGAATGGGAAGGGCCAGAATTTTGTGTTGAACTTGTGCCCGGAGTTCGGAGATCATGTATTGAGCCTGAACACTTAAGATCTTGGTAAGGAGAAAAGAAGTAACCGCCTGAACAAGGATAGCTGCAATGACAACCCCAATAAGAACCTTGAGCAGAGGAATGTCTTTATTGGGAATAATGTCATCCATCAGATACTTCAGGGACATGGGTGCAACAAAACTAGCCCCCTTACTGATCACTATCAGAATCAGGCCAATAAAAACTAGATTCCGCCTTGGCCAGATAATAGTTTTAAAGGCATTTAGAATACTTACTTTTTTGTCGGCCATGGAGTAAAAGAAATTAGGGAAAGGGGCCGCAAGATACATATAAAATGGCATTTGCTTCGCTAAAGAGAAGTTATCAAAAAAAGAAAATTAGTTTTTCCGGTACAAGTCAATTAAATTCACAGCACATCAAATTAGACCTATGAAAAGAGTGAGATTACCAATGGCACTTTTGATCTTAATTCTGTTCGGATTTTCCTGTAGAACTGGGGAACAACAGAGTGAACTCGAACGATGGGAAACCCATGCGGAAAACACGACCATCATCCGTGACAATTTTGGGGTTCCACATATCTATGGCAAAACCGATGCAGATGCAGTCTTTGGCCTGCTATACGCTCAATGTGAGGATGATTTTAACCGGGTTGAGCAAAACTATATCTGGGCCATTGGAAGACTGGCTGAAGTGGATGGGGAAGAAGCTATTTACAGCGATTTAAGGGCGAAGCTTTTTATGAGTGAGGATGAAGCCATCGCACATTACGAAAATAGCCCCGAGTGGTTACAGGAATTGTGTGATGCCTTTGCCGATGGGATCAATTATTATTTACATACACATCCGGAAGTAAAACCCCGATTACTGACACGATTTGAACCCTGGATGCCCATGTATTTTAGCGA
>JABDQM010000317.1 GCA_013042315.1 Flavobacteriaceae bacterium
ACTCACTTTACCCTATACTCAAAACTACCTTAGTTTTAAGTATAATGGGTTTTATTTTGCCAACCAAGACCAGGTATATTATCGGTATCTGTTAGAAGGCATCGACAAAAACTGGAGTCCTATCACACAAGAAAAAGTAAGTGAAAACTATAGGGATTTACCCCCGGGCATGTATACTTTTAAAGTGGCCTCTAAGGGCTTTAATGATGTTTGGAGCGAACCCAGTTCTTTAAGTTTTACCATCTTACCTCCCTGGTGGCAAAGCTGGTGGGCCTATGTAATCTATCTTGGAATCCTTGCATTTATAGGGTACCGCTTTCATCTCTATCAAAAGGCACGTACCCTTAAAAAAGCAAAAGAAGAAGCACAGGAAAAAGAATTAGAGCAAGCCAAGGAAATTAAGAAGGCTTATGCCGAACTAAAAGCTACTCAGACCCAGTTAATTCAATCGGAGAAAATGGCAAGTTTAGGAGAACTTACCGCAGGTATTGCCCACGAGATTCAGAACCCACTCAACTTCGTGAATAATTTTTCCGAAGTGAACCGCGAACTTATAGAAGAACTCAAAGAAGAAAAGGCGAAGTCTAAAAAGGACAGAGATGAAAAATTAGAAGAAGAATTGCTAGCCGATATTGACCTGAATCTAGAGAAGATATCGCACCATGGTAAACGAGCCGATTCAATTGTCAAAGGAATGCTGCAACACAGTAGAGCCAGCAGTGGGGAAAAAGAACCTACAGACATCAATGTTTTGGCAGACGAATACCTGCGCTTGGCTTATCACGGTTTACGCGCCAAGGACAAGTCCTTTAATGCCACCATGAAAACCCATTTTGACGAGAACATAGGGAAAATAGCCATCATTCCCCAAGATATGGGTCGGGTGATCCTAAATCTGATCACCAACGCCTTCCACGCCGTTCAGGAGCGAAAGAAACAAGGAGAAGAGGGCTACGAACCCACGGTAAGTGTTACGACAAAAAATGGAAGTAATAGTGTAGAGATCGAAGTAAAGGACAATGGAAACGGGATCCCTAAAAAGATTAGACAAAAAATCTTTGAACCTTTCTTTACCACAAAACCTTCTGGGCGTGGCACAGGCCTGGGGCTGAGTATGAGCTACGAAATTGTGACCAAAGGACATAAGGGAGAATTAAATGTGGCCTCAAAAGAAGGAGAAGGAACCACTTTTACTGTGGTTCTTCCGGTAATTAAGGAAACTAAAAACAAAAAATAATTAATAATAGTATACCCATGAAAATATTAGTTGTAGACGACGAACAAGACGTGCAGGTGCTTTTTCAGCAACGATTTCGTAAAGAAATACGAAAGAAAGAACTGGATTTTGCCTTTGCCTTTTCAGGCGAAGAAGCGCTTAGCTATTTAGGAGAACACAACCACGAAGCTGTACTTATCCTTTCAGATATCAACATGCCTGGGATGAGTGGCCTGGAATTACTGGAACAGATTAAAAAGAATTTCCACAAACCACCACCAACCGTAATGATGATCACAGCTTATGGCGATAAGGAAAACTATGACACCGCTATGAAACTTGGAGCAGATGATTTTCTCACAAAACCGGTAGAATTTAATATCTTAAAAGAGAAACTAAAAGCGATTTTATAATGGCAAAAATATTGGTGGTTGATGACGAGACCGATCTGGAGGTGCTGATCAAACAAAAGTTCAGGAAACAGATCCGGCAAAACGAATACGAGTTCGTCTTTGCCATCAATGGTGTGGATGCGCTTGAAAAACTGAATACCGATCCCAATATGGACCTGGTGCTGAGCGATATCAATATGCCCGAAATGGATGGTCTTACCCTGCTCACCAAACTTCAGGAACTCAATCCACTGTTAAAATCTGTCATCGTTTCTGCCTATGGCGATATGGATAATATCCGGACAGCAATGAACAGGGGGGCATTCGATTTTATTACCAAACCCATCAACTTTGAGGACCTCACCATTACCATGGAAAAGACTTTAAAGCACGTTCGTGATTTACAGCAAACCCTAAAGGCTGTCCGGGAAAATAACATCCTTAAAATGTACGTCGATGAGAACGTCCTGAATTTTATGGGCAGTAAGGAATACGAGTCTACTGTTATGGCCAACGAAAGTGTCACCGCTACCGTGATGTTTATCGATGTCTGTGGCTTTACAAGCCTGAGCGAAACGACGAGTCCGGATGTGGTGGTCAATATGCTGAACTCTTATTTTGATGCCATGGTTAAGGAAATTATCGCACAGGAAGGCTATATCGACAAATTTATGGGTGATGCTGTGATGGCGGTTTTCAGGGGCGACTACCATCTGGACAGGGCTATGGACGCTGCCCTGGCTGTACGACAGCAAATTGCCAAACTTCCTGAACTCAAGGAAATGGGGGGCTACCGACCCAGTGTTTCCATTGGAATAAACAGTGGGGAAATGGTCTCGGGCAACATAGGATCGTCCAGTTTAAAACGCCTCGATTTTACCGTGATTGGAGATACCGTAAATACGGCAGCGCGATTAGAATTTGCCGCCGAGGAGAATCAGATCCTGATTTCCGAAGATTGCTACCAAACAGTTAAAGAGGCTTTCCAGTGTAAAAAGGTCGGTGATATACAACTCAAGAATAAAAAAGAGAAGATCACTGTCTACGAAGTATTGGAATAAACTAATTTCCTATTCCCGCCACCAATTTTTGGATCCTTTCCTTCCATTCCATCCTCATTCAGAGAATTTTAGACTAAAATAATAGTCGCCTATTTCCGTTGAGTATTAAGGTCAATGCTAGTCTTATTTCAAGATAAAATGGGATCCTCATCAAACCTTTTTACAAAAATGCAGTCTGATTCTAAAACAACCATATGAAATTCCCCACCCTTCTTTCTCTAAGCCTTGCTTTTATTCTTTTAGGCTGTAGTTCTTCTGAGGAAGACGAAGTCATCGAAGATACAAGCATTCAATTTGGAAGTCCACAGCGTGTAACCGTTCAGGGATACGACAACCAGATCATGGAACCATTTTTAAGCAGGGACGGGAATATCCTCTTCTTTAATAATTGGAACAACCCCTCTGTTGACACCAACCTGCATTGGAGTACACGGATCAACAATACCTTATTTGAATATCAAGGGGAATTACAGGGAGTGGCCACAGAAGACCTGGAAGGCGTCCCTACCATGGATCAGAACAACACTTTGTACTACGTGTATACAGGGGATTATTTCCAAACGCTCCAATCTATCTATAAAGGTACTTATGAAGATGGAGTACTTTCAAATATTTCAGTGGTGGAAAACCTATCACTTAATGAGCCCGGCTGGTTGAATTTTGATGTGGAAGTTTCCAACGACGGACAAACCCTGTATTTTGTGGATGGACTTTACGATGAGAATGGAGGCCCCAGAGAGGCAAATTTTTCAATTGCAAGAAAGAGCGGAGCTGAATTCCAAAGAGACCCTAATAGTGCCACTATCCTGGCGAATATTAATACAGAAGACCTGGAGTACGCTGCGGCAATTTCCAAAAACGAACTGGAACTCAGTTTTACCAGGATCATAGGGGATATTTCACCTGATTCTGAAGCGAGGATCTATATCGCAACCCGAACATCTACTGATCTTCCTTTTTCAGAACCTCAACTCATTACCGAGATCACCGGATTTGTAGAAGGTCCTACCTTTTCTGCTGACGATAACGGACTTTATTACCACAAAAAAGAAAATGAGGATTTTGTGCTGTACTACATCGAGAAGGAACCTTGAGAAATAACCCCATTCGTTTAAGAATAGGACAAGACTCATAAGGGGATTACAATTACGAAAATCTCATTACCTTCGTAAGAAAGCCTTAAAGTTTTGGAGAAAAACAAAGTAAAAAATGTCTTTGTACAGGGAGCTATAACTCCCGAATTTATAGCCAATTCCATCGCCAAACACCAGTCGAAAACTGAAATCGGGGCGCATGATATCTTCCTGGGGCAGGTACGTGCCGATGTGATCGAGGGGAAGGAAGTTAAAGCCATAGACTATTCGGCATACGAATCCATGGCCAACCAGAAATTCCACGAAATCAGGGAAGCCACCTTTGCGAAATACGAACTTAGCTGTATGCATATCTACCACAGTACAGGTAGGGTGGAAACCGGCGAAATATGTCTCTTTGTCTTTGTTTCCGCACCACATCGCAAAGTGGTCTTTGACGCTTTGCATTATGTCGTTGAAGAGATAAAGACTGAGGTACCGGTCTTTGGGAAAGAAGTCTTCGATGACGAGTCCTATCAATGGAAAGTGAATACATAAGTCATGGTAGATATAACACATAAGAAAAGCACCCTCCGTACTGCTGTAGCAGAAGCCCTTGTTGAAGTAAGTTCTTTGGAAACCATTCAGGCCATCAGAGAGAAAAGAGTGCCCAAGGGCGATGTTTTTGCGATGAGTAAGGCAGCCGGTCTATTGGGCGTTAAAAAAACAGCAGATCTATTGCCTGATTGTCATCCCTTACCTATAGAATTCACAGACATCGTATACAAAATTGAAGACCTACGGATCAGGATTACGATTACCGTAAAAACCCATTACAAGACAGGGGTAGAGGTGGAGGCAATGCACGGAGCCAGCGTTGTGGCCCTTAATCTTTACGACATGCTCAAGCCCATAGACAAGGGTGTGGAAATTGCGAGAATCCGCCTGATAAAAAAGTCGGGAGGAAAATCAGATATTGACAAAAGTTAGAATTTTAATTACCTAATGGCCCAGATCTCGTACATGGGCTCGCCGCGACTATTATTCCCGGTGTGGTGCCAATCATCCCCCTTGCGTTCGTAATTGAATTCTAAGGAGGCGCCAACCCTGCTATTATCCCTGGAGAAATAAGTGATGTTTTCGGTATAAACCCCATCTTCAGAGGTAAATGACCCACCTCCGGTACCTGAAAAACGCATAGTTTCGGTATGGTAAGCGATCCATTGAAAATGCCCGTCCATCAGGAATTTTAAGGTCTTTCTCGCACTGGATTCACCTCTTCTTTCCTGCCCTGTATCCGGTCCTCTGGTAGCAAATAGCCAGGCACCGTCCAGGTCTTGTTCCTTACTTTCCACAGGAAGCAGACTTATGGCTTTACCTTCATTCAGGATGAGCCTATCGCCCTGCATAGCATAAGAAAATGCCATCTCCTTCTCGCCATCTTCTTCGAAAGCTGAATTAAATTCGAGTTGTACCTTTAAGGAATCCCCGTCGATGGTATAAAATCCCCCACGGCTGCGAATAAAATCCGGAGCAGTGGAATATTCCGTATAGATAAAATAGGTGTCATTCATTTTGACCTCGTGGATCTGATCCGGGTTTTCCCCTTCACTTCCTTTGTAAACTCCTGGGCTTGGTTGTGCCAGGAGAACATTAGTAAACAAGGCGATAATAATGAGGAAAACGTATTGTTTTAACGAGTGCTTCATGACGTTTAAATTTACCTCCTAAGATACAAAGAGATGAGATATTATTCTTTGTTATTTTCACATTAAGAAGGTATTTTTCAGCTGTGAATATTAATTCTATGTTAGACTTTAGAAATTTGTCTTAAAAAGGCCGAGTTTTATTTTTTTTTGATTTCATTTACACCGAATAATAAGCGGTAAGGGTGGAAGCCATCCGACAACAACAAGAAGTATTTGAACAGTAAATTCTGATAATCCCACATATTCTTAATGAACATTAAATATATCGATCTTATCGATCAAAGCTATTATTTTCCTCAGGAGGAGTTTACCCTTGATGAAGACAACCTTCTTTTTCACGGAATCCCCCTGAAATCTCTTGTAGAAGAATACGGCAGTCCTTTAAAATTTACTTACCTCCCCAAAATATCGCGGAACATCAACCGGGCAAAAGAGTGGTTTGCGAAAGCGATAGAAAGACATAATTACAAGGGGAAGTACATCTATTGCTATTGCACTAAAAGCTCTCATTTTGAATATGTGTTGGATGAAGCTCTTAAAAATGACATACATATTGAAACTTCTTCTGCCTTTGACATCAACATTGTAGAACAGCTCAAGAAAGAAGGGAAGATTAAAGATACCACCTATGTCCTCTGCAATGGGTTTAAAAGGGACAGGTACATACAGAATATCGCTGACCTTATCAATGAAGGCCATCAGAATTGTATTCCTATCATCGATAATTACGAAGAGATCGATCTGCTCTCTGAGGCCATAAACGATCCCTTTAGTGTTGGGATCAGGATTGCCTCTGAGGAAGAGCCAAAATTTGAATTCTACACTTCAAGGCTGGGCATAGGGTACAGAAACATTGTTCCGTTTTATGAAAACCAAATCCGGGATAATGATAAAGTGGAACTCAAGATGCTCCATTTCTTTATCAATACAGGAATTAGGGATAATGCCTATTACTGGAATGAATTGACGAAGTGTTTAAAGGTATATGTCAGGCTAAAGAAAATATGTCCTTCTCTGGACAGCCTCAACATCGGAGGAGGTTTCCCCACAAAGAATTCCCTGGCATTTGAATACGACTACGAGTATATGGTGGATGAAATCATCAACCAGATCAACATTGCTTGTAAGGAGGCAGATGTTCCTGTGCCCAATGTATTTACAGAGTTCGGTAGTTTTACAGTTGGGGAAAGCGGAGGAGCGATCTACGAAGTGCTCTATCAAAAGCAACAGAACGACCGTGAAAAATGGAATATGATAGATTCCAGTTTTATCACCACCTTACCCGATTCCTGGGCGATCAACAAGCGTTTTATCATGTTGCCGGTAAACCGCTGGCACGATCAATATGAACGAGTGTTGCTGGGCGGACTCACCTGTGACAGTGATGATTACTACAACAGCATCCAGGACATGAATGCCATTTATCTTCCCAAGTACAAGAAAGACCAGCCTCTTTATATCGGGTTCTTTAACACGGGAGCATATCAGGAATCCATAGGAGGATTTGGAGGGCTGCAGCACTGCCTGATCCCAACCCCGAAGCACGTACTTATAGACCGGGATAAAGATGGGAAGCTGGTAACAAAACTATTTAGCGAACAACAAAAAGCATCGGAAATGCTTAAAATTTTAGGATATGAGAACATCTAAAAATTACGCGGGTATTAACGACGAATACGCACAACTCGAAAAATCGAAAGTGGTATTGATCCCTGTGCCTTATGATGGAACCAGTACCTGGGGTAAAGGTTCAGACAAAGGTCCGGAGGCTTTTCTCGAAGCCTCAGAAAATATGGAGTTGTACGATATCGAAACAGATACAGAGGTCTACAAGCAAGGGGTTCATGTTACAGATCCACTGGCTGAATTTACCGCCCCTGAGGCCATGGTAAAGGAGGTTCACAAAACGACAAAAGAGTATATCAAAAGGAATAAATTTGTTACCCTGGTAGGGGGAGAGCATTCCATCTCTATTGGATCTATCCGGGCCTTCAATGAATGCTTTGACGACCTCACCGTCCTCCACATAGATGCCCATGCAGATTTGCGGGAATCTTATGAGGGCACACCTTACAATCACGCCTGCGCTGTCTATGAAGCGAGTCAGAATACCAACTTGGTACAGGTAGGGATCAGAAGTATGGATGCCATTGAAACGACCATCATGGACGTAGAAAATACATTTTTTGCTCATGAAATGGTCGATGATGATTACTGGATAGACAAGGTCGTTGATTTGTTAGGTGAAAACGTATTTATCACTTTTGATCTCGATGCTTTGGATCCTTCGATTATGCCTTCAACCGGGACCCCTGAACCGGGCGGACTCCTGTGGTACGAAACGCTCGACTTTCTAAAACAGGTATTTGAGGAAAAGAATGTAGTGGGTTTTGACATTGTGGAATTGTGTCCTAACAGTCAGGACAGATCCTCAGACTTTCTGGCGGCAAAGCTGTATTACAAAATGCTCAGCTTTAAATTTAAGGACGAAGCTGTGGATGATGAATATGACAATACTTACGATATGAACACGGGAGGTGGAAATTCTTCACTACCAAAATTCAATGATGACGATGAGTAAAGGACCAATTTCAGATTTTATTTCAAAATATTACCTGCACTTTAATGCGGCAGCAGTTGTTGATGCTGCTAAAGCATATGAAGAGCAGTTAGAGAACGGGGCAAAGATGCTGGTTTCCCTCGCCGGGGCCATGAGTACCGCAGAATTGGGTAAGATTTTTGCCGAGATGATACGCAATGACAAAGTACATATCATCTCCTGTACTGGGGCTAACCTGGAAGAGGACATCATGAATCTTGTGGCTCATTCTCATTACAAAAGAGTTCCCAATTACAGGGACTTAACCCCTCAGCAAGAATGGGATCTATTGGAGAAAGGTCTCAACAGGGTAACCGATACTTGTATTCCTGAGGAAGAAGCCTTTCGCAGATTGCAAGAACACATCCACAAATTATGGAAAGAGGCCGAAGAAGAAGGAAAGCGGTATTTACCACATGAATATATGTATCAGATGCTTCTTTCCGGAGTATTGGAGGAGTATTATGAGATCGACTTAAAAGACTCCTGGATGTATGCCGCGGCAGAAAAAAATCTGCCTATCGTTTGTCCCGGGTGGGAAGACAGTACTATGGGGAACATCTTTGCTTCTTATGTGCTCAAAGGAGAGCTCAAGGCTTCAACGGTGAAATCGGGTATTGAATATATGACCTTTCTGGCCGACTGGTATACAGAGAATTCTGCCAAAGGAATCGGATTTTTTCAGATCGGCGGAGGTATAGCCGGGGACTTTCCAATCTGTGTAGTTCCCATGTTGTATCAGGATATGGAGCGGACAGATACTCCTTTTTGGAGTTACTTCTGTCAGATCAGTGACAGCACAACCAGTTACGGAAGTTACTCCGGGGCGGTTCCCAATGAAAAAATCACTTGGGGAAAACTGGGTATAGACACACCTAAATTTATAATTGAGAGTGATGCAACTATTGTTGCACCACTTATTTTTGCTTATCTTTTAAACATGTAATTATGGATAATTTAAAAAGAGTCATAGTAGATTTCAAAAAGCTTACTCCGGAGGTACTCAAGCTCTTGGTGGAGAGATACCCCGACGGTTATGACGATGCTCATATCATCACCTTTAGAAATGCCAGTGGAGAACGGATAGAAGCAGTTGAGGTAACTACTGAAGACACTAAATACCTGGTAAAAATCAGTGCGAAACTGGAAGTAACCATGGCGAATTACGATGAGGATGATTACGAGGATTTTGACGATGATGATCCGGAAGCAATACCCGACGTGAAAATCGAGGATGATGACGATCCGGAAGACTAAAAGTCTTTAGAAAAATAGGACAGATATATGAAACACAGCGCTTTTCACCTCGCCTTGCCTTGTTATAGCGTTACCAAAACTAAAAAATTCTATACCGAAGTACTCGGTGCCGACTTAGGTCGACATTCTACCCAATGGGCAGACATCAACCTCTACGGCAACCAGATCACATTTACAAAGTCCGGAGAATTTTCATTCAACTACAAGTCCTACAAGTTTGGCGATAGCATTCTCCCTTCATTTCATTTTGGTGTTATACTGAATGAAAAAAGCTGGAACGAAGTTTATCATCAATTATCAGAGATTCGCGATAAGAACTCCGAGCCCATCACTTTCCTGAAGAATAAAAAAGGAGAGCATTCTTCCTTTTTTGTCGAAGATCCTAATGGTTACGTAGTGGAGTTTAAGTGTTTTAAGGAATCCACTGAGGTGTTCGCATCCTGATGAGCGCGGGAGCTCTGTCGTCACTTCAAATTAAAATCAGATTAATCAGAAAAAGAAATCAATACCCATGTTAAAAATCATAGGCAGTGAAGAATGGTGTGCCTTCAAAGAACTCGGGATTCCTGCCATTAAGGCCCGTGTAGATTCAGGCGCAAAAACCTCCTCAATTCAGGCTACCCACATTTCTGTTTTCCGCAAGAAAAAGGAAGATTGGGTGAAGTTTGAAGTCAACCCTATACAGGACAACAGAAGCATTACACTGGAATGTGAAGGAAGACTTATAGATCGCCGTATCATAAAAAGTTCCAGTGGGATATCTGAAGAACGATTTGTGATCAGTACACCTGTGACGATGGGGGAAGACACCTTTGATATTGAACTTACCCTAGCTAACAGGGATACCATGGAATTCAGGATGTTGCTGGGCAGGGAAGCCTTAAATGGGAGGTATATGGTGAATCCTGCCAAATCTTATATCCTTAAAACCCTGACGGAAGACAATTTATCTGCTTCATATGCACCTTACCTAAAGGAAAAAACGGGCTTAAAAATTGCACTCTTGGCCAGCAATCCTGATTTGTACAGTAATAAACGCTTAGTGGAAGCAGCGGAAGCCCGGGGCCACGAAATTGTTTTTCTCAATGTGGAACTCGCCTATATGAAACTCGATGCCCGTTCACCGGAGATTCGCTACCGGGGAGGTAACATCCTGAAGGAATTCGATGCGGTGATCCCGAGGATCAAACCTTCGATGACCTTTTACGGCTGTGCCCTTATCAGGCAATTTAACTATTTGGGAGTCTACTGTCTAAATTCCGCAGAAGCGATAAGTCAATCCAGGGATAAATTATTCGCCTCTCAATTATTCGCCAAAAATGACCTTCATATTCCTATTACAGGTTTTGCCAAATCACCCATGGATACCAAAGACCTGATCAAGATGGTCAACGGGGCGCCATTGATTATCAAACTCCTCGAAAGTACTCAGGGAAAAGGTGTGGTACTGGCCGAGACCAGCAAGGCGGCAGAAAGTGTAATCAACGCTTTTAAAAGCGTTCAAACCAACATTCTGGTTCAGGAATTTATCAAAGAGGCCAACGGGCAGGACATCAGGTGTTTTGTCGTCAACGGAAAAGTAGTGGCCTCCATGCAAAGGCAAGCGGAAAAAGGAGAATTCAGAGCCAACCTCCACCAGGGTGGAAGGGCATCGAGGATCAAGATCACTGCAGAGGAACGCAAATTAGCTGTTAAGGCAGCGAAGATCCTGAATCTTTCCGTGGCAGGGGTAGATATTATTAGATCTAATAAAGGTCCGCTTTTGCTTGAAGTAAATTCCTCTCCGGGTCTGGAGGGAATAGAAAATGCCACCGGGAAGGACATAGCAAACGCCATGATTGTGGCCATTGAAAAGAAACTCAAGTTCCATAATTAATTATTCAGCGTTTTAAGTTGACGAAGCATTTCGTCTGTGGTGCGTTCCAGGTTGAACTCGGGTTTCCAACCCCAGTCGGTACCTGCCTGTGAATCGTCTATGCTACTCGGCCATGAATCCGCGATGGCCTGCCTGAAATCGGGCTCATAGG
>JABDQM010000322.1 GCA_013042315.1 Flavobacteriaceae bacterium
CGGAACAACTCAAGATGCTTATTAAACTACTGAGCAGATATAATTCGATCCTTTATCTTTTTGGAAATCCGTATTTTCTAAGACTTTTGCCGATTGAAGACATAAAAGGAATTGTCATTGCCTATCAGAATCTCGAAGGTTTTGAGAAGGTTGCTGCCGAACACTTTTTAGGTAATTTTACGGCAACTGGCAAGCTGCCGGTCACTTTATAAAAAATGAAATGAAGACGTATAAAGTTATAGGAATGATGTCGGGCACCTCCCTTGATGCCCTTGATCTGGCCTACTGCCATATCAAAAAACCCCTGACGCGCTGGGAATTCGAAATTGTGAAAACCAAGAGTATCCCCTATGATAAAAAGCGAAGGAAAAAATTACAGGAGGTAATCACCTACCCTGCAGATCAAATGTTAAGCCTTCACAATGACTATGGGACCTGGCTTGGAGAACAAGCCAAGTATTTTGCAGAAAAAGAAGGTTTGGACGTAGACTTTGTTTCAAGTCATGGGCATACAGTGCATCATCAGCCTGAAAAAGGTCTGACTTTCCAATTAGGTTCAGGACAGCATTTAGCCAATACCTCCGGAATGAAGACGATCTGCGATTTTCGGACCAATGATGTTGCCCTTGGGGGACAAGGTGCACCGCTTGTTCCGATTGGAGATCACTTTCTTTTTAATTCCTATGATTTTTGTCTCAACCTCGGTGGAATCAGCAATATTTCCTTTTCTCAGGACGATAAACGCATTGCTTATGATATTGGTGTCGCTAATATGTTACTCAATTATATTACATCAAGGGAAGGCCTGGCTTATGACAAAGGTGGAATGCTGGCCCGAAAGGGAAAAATGATCCCATCTCTGCTTAAATCCCTTAATAATCTCGACTACTATAAGCTGCCTTTCCCAAAATCGACAGGATATGAATGGTTTTCTAAAGAGATCGTACCCCTTGTTGAAGTCGTGAAAGAGCCCATGGAATCACTTTTACATACCTGCGTGCATCACATCACTGAACAGATCAGCAAGGCGATCAAAAAAATTCCGTCAGCAACTGAGAAATCCCTGCTCATCACAGGAGGAGGGGCTTTTAATACCTTCCTTATCGAAGTTTTACAAGAAAAGTTAGGTAAGGGGGTAACAATCCAAACCCCTTCAGATCAGCTGATCGAATTCAAAGAAGCTTTAGTTTTTGCATTTATGGGTGTACTGCGTCTTGAACAGGAGATCAATGTCTTACATTCCGTCACAGGAGCTCGCCGAGATTCCTCTTCCGGAGTTTTGTACTTACCCGCTTAAAGATTCCTGCACAGCGATTGGTTATAACGGAATGTTTCCGTGTTTTTTTGGTGGCATGGAAACGTCTTTTTTCTCTAGGGAACTAAAGGTTTTGATCAACTTTCTCCTCGTTTCCCTGGGTGGGATCACCTCATCGATAAAGCCTCGTCTTGCTGCCCTGAATGGATTTGCAAATTTCTCAGCGTATTCACCTTCTTTTTCTGCCAGTTTTTTAGCGGGATCATCAGCAGCCTTGATCTCTTTCCTAAAAATAATTTCACTGGCGCCTTTGGCTCCCATCACTGCAATCTCAGCCGTTGGCCAGGCATAATTGAAATCGGCACCGATATGCTTGGAATTCATCACATCGTAGGCACCGCCATAAGCTTTCCTCGTTATGACAGTTACCTTGGGCACAGTGGCTTCGCTGAGGGCATATAATAGTTTAGCCCCATGGACTATGATCCCATTCCATTCCTGATCCGTTCCGGGGAGAAAACCGGGAACATCCACCAGAACCAGCAGCGGAATATTAAAGCTATCGCAAAAGCGTGTGAATCGGGCTGCCTTCCTCGAACTGTTGACATCGAGTACGCCTGCCAGGAACATGGGTTGGTTGGCAACGATACCAATACTTTTCCCCGCCAGACGGGCAAATCCAACAATAATGTTTTCTGCAAAATCCTTGTGAATTTCGAAGAAACTGTCCTCATCTATAATCCCGCCGATGACCTCATGCATGTCATAAGGTTTGTTAGGACTATCCGGCACAAGATCCTCTAAGACGTCACGCATTTCATCCTTTAACTCGAAAGGCAGGTCCCTCGCTTTTTCCTTGTGACTTTGAGGCAGGTAACTCAGTAGCTTTTTCACATCTTCTAAACACTCTACATCATTGGAGGAAGTTCTGTGAGCCACTCCCGATTTGATGGCGTGGGCGCTTGCTCCTCCAAGTTCCTCTGCCGTAACTTCTTCATTAGTTACTGTTTTAACCACATTAGGCCCGGTAACAAACATATAACTGGTTTCTTCAACCATCAGGGTGAAGTCGGTAATCGCAGGTGAGTACACCGCACCACCCGCACAGGGTCCCATAATCGCGGAAAGTTGTGGGACAACGCCGGAGGCCTTTACGTTTCTATAAAAGATATCTGCATAGCCACCTAATGACCTAACCCCTTCCTGTATCCGGGCTCCACCGGAATCGTTCAGTCCGATCACGGGAGCACCGACATTCATTGCCAGGTCCATGATCTTGCAAATTTTTTCCGCATGTGTTTCAGACAAAGCACCTCCGAAAACAGTAAAATCCTGAGCATACACATAAACCAGCCTGCCGTGGATCGTTCCGTAACCCGTGACCACTCCATCGCCGAAATAGATCTCCTTATCCATTCCAAAATCTGTCGTTCTGTGGGTAACCAAGATCCCCATTTCTTCAAAGGATCCTTCATCTAGCAAGTAATCTACCCGCTCCCTGGCTGTTAACTTCTTTTTAGCGTGCTGTTTATCGATTCGATGTTGACCCCCTCCAAGTTTGGCTTGTTGGATCCGATCGTTTAATTTCTTGTAATTATCACTCATCTTTTATGCAGTTGGGGTTCTGAGAAGTTTTTGATCTTGCAGGTATTGCTTCAAAGCTACGTATGCTGCAATCTCTGCTTCCTGCTCCGCCTTTTTCTTTAATATTTCAGGAGAATAATGGTCTTTTACAAAATGGGTGTCGAAATTCCCGGAGCGAAATGCTTCATGCCCACAAACGAATAGTCCGAAGGGCAAAGTTGTCTGCACACCTTCTACCTCGTATTCCTCAATTGCCTTGGCCATCCGCTGTATCGCTTCCTCCCTGCTTTTTCCGTAAGTAATTAATTTAGAGAGCATAGGATCGTAATATATGGGAATCTCCATTCCTTCCGAAAATCCGTTGTCGACCCTCACTCCCTCTCCGCCAGGTAATCGATAGCGATTAAGAGTTCCTACACTGGGAAGAAAATTATTCAGCGGATCTTCCGCATATACCCTTAGTTCAAGGGCATGTCCTTTTATTTTAAGGTCTTCCTGTTTTATGGAGAGTTCTTCACCCCTGGCCACTCTGATCTGTAATTCCACCAGATCAACACCTGTGATCAGCTCCGTTACCGGATGTTCAACCTGTAATCGGGTGTTCATTTCCAGGAAGTAGAAATTGTGATCGGCATCCATCAAAAATTCAACGGTTCCTGCTCCGAGGTAATCGCAGGATCGTGCCACCTTGGTTGCGGCTATCCCCATTTCTTTCCTAAGTTCAGGACTTAAAATAGCGGAAGGAGCTTCCTCTACTACTTTTTGATGCCTGCGTTGTATACTACATTCCCGTTCAAAGAAATACAGGATATTTCCATGAGAATCGGCCATGACTTGTATTTCAATATGGCGAGGTGAGTTTACATATTTTTCGATAAATACCGAACCATCCCCAAAGGCTGAAGTAGCTTCAGAAATAGCTCGTTCCATCTGTGATTCCAGATCCTTTTCCTGCTCTACAATTCGCATTCCTTTACCCCCGCCTCCGGCAGATGCCTTTATCAGGACAGGAAAGCCAATTTCCTTCGCAATACTTTTGGCTTTTTTAATATCGGAAATTGCTTCATCTATACCTGGCACCATTGGGATGTCATAGCTTTTAACGGCTTCCTTTGCCGCCAGCTTACTTCCCATCATCCGAATGGCTTTCGGCTCCGGACCGATAAAAACAAGTCCGCTCTTAGTCACCGTATCTGCAAAATCAGCATTTTCACTGAGAAAACCATAACCGGGGTGGATCGCATCGGCCCCCAGGCGTTTGGCCTCGTCAATAATACGCGAACCGTTGAGATAGGATTCCTTGGATGGTGCTTCTCCGATACATACAGCTTCATCTGCGTAGGTGACATGAGGCGCATTCCTATCGGCCTTGGAATATACTGCCACGGTTTTAATTCCCATTTGCCTGGCGGTCTTCATGACCCTTATGGCTATTTCACCTCTATTGGCTACCAATATTTTTTTCATAAAGTATCTACAATTTATTCGTAGGAAATGAGCAGTTGTTTTTTATCTACGGTTTCCCCTGCCTTTACCGAAATTTTCTTGATTATTCCTTCCCTCGGGGAGGTAATGACATTTTCCATCTTCATAGCCTCCAGGATTAGCAAGGGGGAGTCTTCGTTTACAGCATCGCCCTCTTTTACCCTTATCTCCAGGATGAGTCCGGGCATAGGCGCAGAAATCGCCGTAATACTTTTTGTCGATCCAAGCGAGAAGCCCATTCGGGTTATTTGCTGATCTAAATCATCAGCAAGTACTACCTCGTAGACTTCATTTTTCAGCTTAACGCTATAGGTTTTATGCCGGAAGTCGCTCCCAACTACCTCTGTTGTAAAAGGCTGGTTGTCTTTTAAAACATGGTATTTCGCTGGTGCAGTTTGAAGGATGTCTATCTTTTCCAGATCAGATTCTGTGAGGGTAAATTCGTGTGTCTCATTTACGGAGACTTTAAATTTATGAGGCATAGTTGGCGGTTGATTTCACAATTGAAAGAACGGAAATATATGTAAAAAATGAACGTTCGAAAAATAATATTTCCAGATGAATTTTAGCTAGCGATTTCAGCACTATTTAAATTTGTGATAAAGGTAATTCCCATTGTCTTTTTAATACATGATAGAGATCATATTTTGACAGCTAGATCCTTTGTAATTATGCCAGGTAAATTGATTTAATGGAGAGGATAAATAATACATCCAAATCCGTATTTTTGGACAAAACATTACAAAAATGCTGATCATAGGGATTGCTGGAGGTACCGGATGTGGCAAAACCACAGTTGTCAATCAGATTATCAATGAAATTCCTGAAGAAGAAGTTGGGGTGATCTCCCAGGATTCCTATTACAACGACCTTTCGCACCTGACCTACGAAGAAAGGGCTAAGATCAATTTTGATCACCCCCGGGCTATAGATTTTGAGCTTTTGGGTAAGCACCTGAAAATGCTAAGAAAGGGCAAACCTATTGATCAACCTGTATATTCCTTCCCGAAGCACAACAGAACCAAGGACGTCATTAAAACCCATCCCCGCAAGGTTATGATCGTTGAGGGCATATTAATTCTGACACATCCAGAGATCAGAAAGATGTTCGACATTAAAATTTTTGTTCATGCTGATTCGGACGAACGACTAATCAGAAGACTAAAACGCGATATCCACGAAAGAGGCAGGGATCTGGAAGAAGTGCTGAGTAGATACCAAAACACCCTGAAACCTATGCACAATCAATTTATTGAACCGACAAAAGAGTACGCAGATATCATCATCCCCAACAATAAGTACAATACCGTAGCTGTCAATATCGTAAGAACCATCATCACTGATAAGCTCAATTAATCGGCATGGGATTCAAAGAACTGAAAAAGAAAAAATGGTTTTCCATTGCAACTAACCTCTATATAGTTGTGCTCACGGCCTTTGTAATATGGATGGTTTTTTTTGATACGAATTCGCTTCTGATCCATATGGAGCTAAAGGAACAAATTAACACCCTGGAGAAACAAAAAGACTTTTTAAAGAACGAGATAGAAAAGGACAGAAAAACGCTTGAAAAACTTTCAAACCCGGAAGAGCTGGAAAAATTTGCCCGGGAAAAGTATTATTTAAAAAAGAAGGGAGAAGAGATCTACCTCATTGAATATGAGGATAGTCTTAAAAATAAAGAGGATGAGCAAGAATAAAGATTTTTACAGTTTTCCGCCGGCTTCGACCAAGGCCTGGAAACAGCAGATCCAATACGGTTTAAAAGGAAAGGACTACAATGAGTTGTTGGTATGGGAGAGTCCGGACCAAATTGCGGTAAAACCTTTTTACAACATTGATGATCTGCATCAGCGTCCGGCAAACGGTCTTTCACCTGCAGACGAATGGAGGGTAGGGCAGCTTATTTCGGTAGAGGATGCCAAAAAAGCCAATGCCAAAGCTCTTACTTGTCTCGAAAAAGGCGCCGAGAGTTTATTTTTTAAGCTTCTATCACCTGATACTGATCTCCAAACACTCCTAAAAGGCATCGATTTGAACCAGTTCCCGGTTCACCTGGAATTCAGCTTTCTACCTGATGCCCATCTCGAAACCCTGAAGCAGATTTCCCAGGAGAAAAAAGCTGAAATTATCGTGCATTTTGATGCGATCGGTAATCTTGCGGGGACCGGAAATTGGTACCGATCTATGAAGGGTGATTTAGACGCGTGGCTTCAATTGTACAGAGAATTAGAAAACTCTGTTACCCTGTCCGTTGACGGAAGTCTTTATCAAAATGCCGGGGCCAGTAGAGTACAGCAGTTGGCCTACATGCTGTCGCAGGCGCATGAATACCTTCATCATTTAAAGGCCGAAGCTGCTGATGTCAAAATTCAAGCTCCCGTTTTCAAGGTTGCGGTTAATTCGAACTACTTTTTCGAAATTGCCAAATTAAGGGCGCTTAGACTGCTGTGGGCCGCACTCGCCGGGGAATACGACGTCCCGCAACATTGCCATATCATCGCCCAACCCAGCAAAAGGAACAAAACAGTTTATGAATACAATTCCAACCTTTTGCGCTCCACTATGGAGTGCATGGCTGCGGTAAATGGAGGAGCAGATACCGTTTGCAATTTACCCTACGATGCGCTCTATCAGAAAGAGAATGAATTTGGGGATCGCATTGCGCGCAATCAATTACTGATTCTGAAAAACGAAAGCTACTTGGGTGCGGTGTCTAACCCTGCAGACGGGGCTTATTACATTGAATCCCTGACACAGCAACTAGCAGAGAAGGCACTCTCCCTTTTTAAGCAGCTGGAAGCCTCAG
>JABDQM010000323.1 GCA_013042315.1 Flavobacteriaceae bacterium
GCAAAAAGGATGATGGCAATGACCATCACAATATCGAATCCGTTCATTAGAATATAATCAGTGCGTTTAATTCATTTTCCTTAAAGACCACTGTAGTAATCAAAGACCTCCGGCTTAAAAGCATCTACAGCCCCTACAAGGGCATCAGAGGCATCTCCGTATATTTCCGGGGAGAACTCTGATAATTCCAGAAATTGTCCGAATAACGGCCCTAAATTGGCTACATGGGCGAGTACGGCATCAGAATTGGTGTAGGTTTCCCTTACCCGGCACTCCCTGCCATCTTTGCTAAAAAACCAATCGTATTGCAGTGTCCCCGAGTCTTTCTCTTTAACGCAAGCGATACAGGCTTGGGCCAAATCTTTAAACGCTTCTTCTTTTCCCGGGTGAATTTTAAATTTTGCAGTAACCTGAATGTTCGTCATAATATGTTGATTTGTTGGTTCGGAGTGGTGAAAAGATACGCATAATCTGCGATGTATCTCAGAAAGGAAAAATGAACTGAATGCAGGGGGTAAATAGCGGGGTGGAAGTGAGATTCTACTATTAAACTAATAAATTATGTTAATTAGTATAACTTATTGTTTTACATTGATTAACACAGCCTCACATCTGGACAAATCAGAATTGAGAATGATGTTTTCAGAAGTGCCACCGTCAATAATTTCAATGGAGACCGTATTGGGTGGAAACTTCCCTAAATTGTGTGCGTAGAGAAAGAGGTCATTGGGCTTTGAAGGGTCGAGTTTAAGCTCGAATCCTTTCTTTTGGTAAGTAAGAAGGTATTCAGAAACAATAGGATAACCATTGAGATAAATAGAAACAATGTCCCCATCTTTCCGGCCATGATCCCATAGGTTGATCTTTACTATTTTATTATTGACTTCTAATTCTTTTACATAGGTAATGGATCGCCCGTCAAAATCTGTCCTTTTTTCCGGTTTCTCTTCTACCACTACTTCTTCGCTGACCACAGTTTCGGGAATAGGCGTCTCTGTTATTTCCTCTTCAACAGCTTCTTCAATTTCAACTTGAGGCTGTTGTTCAGCCGGAGGAGCTACAGTAGCTACGGTCTCCTCTTCGATTTCCTCCACCTCTTCCTCGATTTCAGGAATTGGTTTTTCTTCAACCACAAGGATTTCCTCGACAGGCGGCGGCAGAGTATTGGGGTCTCTTTTATCGATGGTAAAGTATGGGGTGGCGAATTTGGCCGTGTGGAACTTATCGGCAGGGAAAAGCTCGATGCCCATGATACGATAGTTCGTGCCTCTTGGCAGGGTCTTATTGAGTTTAATACCCGATGCCATTGCATTGTTTTTATAAATACCCAACTCTTCGATTACCGTATTGTCGCGGAGTAAGTAAAATTTGATGGTTTTTTCCGGGGGTAGATTTTCGGTAGACCATTGGATAGACACTTCATCAGGAATGGTCCAGACGGTACCTTTGTCCGGATAGGTGATTTCAAGAACCGATCGCCAGTGTTTTCTTTCTCTGAGCTGTACTTCGTTGAGTTCGGTGATGGTCTGCGTAAATCGCGTATAGGGGTCAACCTTCGCCAATCCTCCAACGACCTCCTCTAAAAGGGTATAAAAAGCCTTAACTTCATTCAGAGCATTGGTCAGGGGGATTTCATCTGTGTATTTCTTTCGTATACTCTTGAATCGATCCGAGATCTTTTTACCCGTTTTTTTGTCGAGAACGGCATTGTCTGCCTGTGCGCTTTCATCCAGTAAATTCTTTGCGGTTTTTACCTTGAGGTAGCCAAATCTGCTTTGAAGGAAATCAATAGCGTCTTCGTAGGCTACCGAACTACTGCCTTTTAAGGAGCTGGCGATCTGATAGGCTTTATCGTATTCGTAGAGTGCCTGCTTGATACTAATTTCCGCTAATTTCCGGCTGGTTTGTTGAGGGGAATTTGCAGCGAGATTCAGTAGATCGAGGAGTTGTTCAACAGGGATGCTGTTTACTCCCTCATCGAACACGCCTTGCAGGTATTCAGTACCTAGCCAGGGCGACTGTAATAATAAGTAGTTCTTATCCATTTGACCAAGCGCCTCGATAGGGCCCAGCTGTTCCAATATTTTCTGGTGTTCCTCTGCCATCCAGGGCAATGGATCATCGGCAATAATTTTCTTGCTCACATCAATCGGATCTTCCTTGACCATATTGGCGTCAGAAGCCACTGCGGTCATAGAAAAACCTGTGCTCAACAGAAATACAGAAAGTAAAAAATATTTAAAACTCATATCGGGTATGACCTACTTTCAATGTGAGATTAGTCCACTAGTAAAACTATAACAATGCAGAAAAATTGTTATCGGACTAATGAATTTGTTATCAGGAACTTATAAACGAAAGAATATTCTTACAAAAGCTTATTAAATATCGAAAATAAGCCACTTGAAAGCTTAATACAGAAAATAGTAGGAGGTTTTAGGAATGCAGACTACAGCTCAAAAAAAAATCATCAGAGCTTGATCATCAGTATATAAAAGGCCCAGACAAAGCAGAAAGCAAAAAACCCATAGACAAGATAAGAAATAGTAGTGCGTTTGTTCATCAGATTTGGAATTGGCTCCAAGAAAAGCTTTTTCCTTTAAACGGTAAATTCTATCCTTTAAACGGGACAATAATCTCGTTGTAAGGCATTTATATCGATGAACGGCAGTGTTCTAGTGGAGTATTCCTACAATTTAAACCTTATATCTGGTCTGGCTAACGATTCATTTTGAATCCGTCCAATTTGATGTCATCCAAACCGTAATCATCAAAGGGATACTCCAATTGATCCTGAATGTTATAGAGGGAAATAAGGATAAATTCGGTTAGAATCACTACACAATAGGTTACCCATGGAGTGTTTTCAGTTGCGAGATCGCGGATAATGGTAGGGGCGTAGACCAATGGAAAAATATAAATAAATACCAGGCAATAGGCCTTCAGGCTTATTGGTGTTCTATGCGTGTTGATGGCGTGAAGATTCTCTAGTGATTCATGCAGGTCATTCATAAATCTGAAGATTCTGTCCTTTAAACGGCCAGACATCACGTCTGATTTACGTAAGACGAAAGCCTGTACCTTGTCTGTTATGGTATCCAGTGTTTCAGTAGTTTCATTATTGTTTTTCAGGTGGTCCATAGCCTGATCGCTAATCTCAACTAGGATATTAGAAATCTCTGCCTTCTCTTCTTCCGATAAGTTATTCGAAGAATTGGCGAAATAATACATGGTTTTGAGAGCTGCACGGAACTGACTTAAATGTTCCAGTGCTTTTTCCCGTCTTCTGAACGACCCCCGAATGGTAAAAACCAGAGGAAAAACAATAGCTATACTCAGCAGGGTGAGGTCTAGGTGAAATCTGATGTTAAATGTAAAACACAGAAAGACCGTAAGCACCGAAATTAAAAGGGCTATAAAGGTTCTTACATTTATTGATGAAAGGTATAGTTTAATTGTTGGAAATTTAGTAATTTATTATGCTAAAGCTAACCACAAAGTTGTGAAAAACCAAACAATACTTCTATTCCTTGCAATAGGCATGCTGGGACATGCATTCCTTTATTCTCAGGCTGCAGATCTCACAGAAGAGAAAAAAAAGACTACTAAACTATTCCGTGAGCAAGAGACCCTGCCCATCAAGCTTCGATTTTCCAATAAGGAAATGAAGAAAAAGACAAATGACAGCACCTATTTGTTCTCTAAACTTCTTTTTAAGGAAAAGGAACAATGGGATTCCATAGATGTCAAGATCCGTGCAAGAGGAAATTACCGAAGGACCCACTGCTATTTCCCTCCCTTAAAGGTGAAGATCAAAAAATCTCTTGCCAAGGGAACCATTTTTAAAGGCAATAAAGAGCTAAAACTGGTGATGCCTTGCGTGCAGTCGACCAAATCGCTAGACAACATAGTAAAGGAGTACATGGCTTATAAAATATACGAGGTGATATCTCCTTTTCACTTTAAAACAAGAATGGTTTCCATTGAATATACCGAACTCAAAGGCAAAAAGGATAAAATTCACAAAGTGAAAGGTTTCCTAATTGAAGATATTGACAAAGTTGCTAAACGGGAAAACGCCAAAAAGATGAAACGCATTGTTCATCCCATGGAACAAGATGATATTGCATCTGCGCAAAACGATTTCTTCCAGTTTTTGATTGGAAATACGGATTACTCTACGGCTTATCAGCATAATCAGAAACTCGTATTCACCTCAGATTTCAGAACCATTCCTTTGCCCTACGACTTTGACATGTCGGGTCTGGTAGACGCCAGCTATGCGGTTGTTTCACAAGTGCAGGGAGAAGTACTCAGCATTGAAAGTGTAACAGACCGACTGTATCGGGGTTTCAAAAGGGACGAAGCTGTTTTTCAGGAAGTGAGAAAACAATACCTGGATAAGAAGTCAGAAGTATTTGAAGTTATAGATGGTGTTAAACCTCATTTTGATAACGAAAAAGAGTTTATGATTGCCCGCAACTTTATCGAAGACTTCTATAACGTGCTTCAGAATGACAATCAATTTGATATGCAGATTGTCCGGAAAGCGCGAATTAAATAATTAACTATTACTTTAAATATTATTATTTAAATACCTTAAATACAATATTTTAAAGTAATTTTATTTATCTAATATAGGTTGTAATATCTCCCATACATTTTCTGCAACAATTCGCTGACCCTCTATGGTTGGATGAATGCCATCAGCCTGGTTGAGTTCGGGTATTCCGGCTACGTCTTCCAATAAAAATGGAATAAGATATACCTCGTTTTTTTCCGCCAGATCAGGAAATATTTGCCTGAATTCCGAAGTGTATTCCGGGCCCATATTAGGTGGAATCTGCATTCCTGCAAGAACGATTTTAACTCCTGGATTATTTTCTTTTACCGTATCGATAATTGCCTGCAGGTTTTCGCGTGTCTCCGAAAGTGGTATGCCCCTGAGACCATCATTAGCTCCCAATTCGAGAATAAAGACATCGATTGGGTCTCTCATCAACCATCCTATTCTGCTTTCTCCGCCTGCAGTGGTCTCGCCACTAATACCTGCATTAATTACGAAATAATCCAGGTTTAGCGAGTCTAATTTATCGGAGATCACTGCTGGAAACGACTGTTCCGGTTCTAAGCCCATACCTGCAGTAAGACTATTGCCAAAAAATACAATCGTCTTTTTTGAGCCGATCGAATCTTTCTCTGCGGATTCCGCAGAGATCTTTTCTGTTCCTTTTTCATTCGATTTTGACTTCTCAGCAGATTCTCCACAGGCAATGAAGAGCGTGAAAACTAAGAGATAACATAACTTTAACAGGGTTCGCATAGTCGGGGGGATCATAATAGAAAACAATTTTATAATTTCCCGGCCAATTCCAAAAACCTGAAAAATCCGGAGAATGACAAAGATATTAAACGTTAGTCAACTCAAAAAGTCCTATTCAAGTGGCACAGGTTCTCTAACCGTGCTAGACGACATCTCTTTTAGCTTAGACTCGGGAGAAACTTTTGCCATCGTAGGGCCATCGGGAAGTGGGAAAACTACGCTGCTGGGTCTATGTGCCGGTTTAGATCAACCTGATACGGGGAGTATTGAACTTTGCGGAGTGGAGATCAATAGTTTGAATGAAGATGAAAGAGCCAGGTTAAGGAATCAAAAAGTGGGTTTTATTTTTCAGGATTTTCAATTACTCCCAACCCTTACAGCCTTAGAAAATGTGGCTGTTCCCTTAGAATTACAGGGCGAGAAGAATGCGGGAGCCAGAGCAAAAACACTACTTGAAAAAGTAGGTCTTGCAGAACGTATACACCATTTTCCCTCTCAATTATCAGGAGGTGAGCAACAACGTGTAGCGCTTGCGAGAGCTTTTTCCAATACCCCCGACATCCTGTTTGCCGATGAGCCCACAGGAGAGTTGGATGAAGATACCGGAAGGAAGATTGTAAACCTGCTTTTTGAATTGAATAAAGAAGCAGGAACTACTTTGGTAATTATAACCCACGATATGGACCTGGCTCGAAAGACGCAGAGGATTCTCAGGCTCAAGGGCGGTAAAATCAGTACGGACGAAAAGATAGTAGCATAGTGGACGGCGAGAAAGGATCTTTCAGAAGTCCGGGTATTTCCTGGCTTTTTCTTATGGCATGGCGCGATCTGCGATCCAACGCGGGAAAGCTGTTCCTTTTTATGTCATCCATAGTGATAGGAATAGCTGCCCTGGTGGCTATTCAGTCGTTTGGAAACAACCTTACAGACAGCATCTCTAATCAGTCCAAAGCCCTTATGGGGGCAGACTATGTCATCGACAGCAATCAGCCGCCAAATGAGATTGTAGAACAAATCATGGATTCCTTGGGTGGGGCAGATAGCAGGGAGGTCAATTTTGCCTCTATGGCCGTATTTCCATCGAAAAATTCCAATAAATTGGTTCAGGTACTCGGCGTGGAAGGAGGATTTCCCTTCTACGGAAAATTGGAAACCAACCCCCCATCTGCGGCAAGTACGTTTCAGGAAAACGGTGCCGCTTTGGTTGATGCCACCGTGATGCTGCAGTATGGACTAAAAGCCGGAGATAGTATTAAAATAGGAAACATAAGTCTGCCCATAGAAGGAGCTTTGAATTCAGTCCCTGGTAGATCAGCGTTGAGCAGCAGTGTAGCCCCGGCTGTCTATATCCCCTATGAAAGAATTGAAGAAACCGGCTTGCTCCAACGAGGTAGCCGTGTAGAGTATAAATTTTATTTTATCGCTGAAAACGATCAGGATTTGGAAGTGCTCTACGAAACCATCGATCCCCGACTCGACGCAGAAGGTGCAGATCTCGATACTCATCTTGATGAAAGCAGAAGATTGGGCAGGCGCTATAATAATTTTGGCAAATTCCTGAATATTGTTGCATTTATAGCCCTGTTGTTAGGCTGTGTAGGAATCGCAAGCGCAATACACGTGTATATCAGAGGCAAGCTGCGATCCATTGCTGTGTTGAAATGTATGGGAGCCTCAAGGGGGCAAACATTTAAGATCTTTCTTATACAAGTTGCAGGCTTGGGTGCTCTTGGAGGTTTATTGGGAACTGCAATTGGAGTTGCTTTGCAAATGTCGGCACCGACACTTTTACAAGGCTATCTGCCGGTGGATGTAGACATCTCCATTTCGTATCCTGCTATTTTCCTCGGACTCACTCTTGGGGTTCTGATGTCAGTAGCTTTTGCGCTACTCCCCTTACTCAAAACCTGGTACGTTTCTCCCTTATCCGTATTGAGGATTCAGGAAGGGGAAGACACTAAGACCGGGAAAGCACAACTCTTAGTTTTGGGAATCATATTTATGTGTCTGATTGTTTTTGCCCTGAATATCCTTAACAATTGGAGATATGCTTTGTTTTTTATCCTCGGTCTTTTGATCTCTTTCGCCCTGCTTTACGGAGTGGCTAAAGCATTGACCTGGACAGTTAAGCGCTACTTTCCTGATCATCTTGGTTTTTGTTTGCGACAAAGCCTTCTCAACCTTTTCAGGCCGCAAAATCAGACTTCTATTCTCCTTCTGTCTACCGGGGTGGGAGCATTTTTGATCAGTACCTTGTTTTTTTCCAAAGACATCCTTCTCAGCAAGGTGGCCTTGGGTGACAATGAGAACAGTCCCAACATTATTTTGCTCGATGTGCAAAGCGATCAGGTGGAGGACGTCAATAACACTATTACAAGCCAAGGTGTTCCGGTTCTGAACAATATCCCGATCGTTACCATGCGAGTTGAAGATATCAATGGTAGATCGGTAAATGAGATCAGAAATGACACCACTTCTAACATTGGCAGGTGGGTTTTAAACCATGAATTCAGGGTAACCTACAGAGATACCCTTATCGCTTCCGAAACCATCAGGGAGGGAAGCTGGGTAGGGGAGGCCGGAGATACTGAGGTCATTCCTATCTCAGTGGCAGATAATTTTGCCAATGACGCCAGGGTCGAAGTAGGGGATCGGGTCACTTTTAACGTGCAAGGGGTCTTGTTGGAGACAGAGATAGCAAGTATACGGGAGGTCGACTGGGGTCGGATTCAACTCAATTTTTCGGTCTTGTTCCCGACAGGCGTTCTCGAAGACGCTCCTAAATTTCACGTGGTTTCTACGCGTACTTCGGACAACGTATTATCAGCATCACTGCAGCAGAACCTGGTTGGTCTTTATCCTAATATTTCCATTATAGATCTTCGGCAGATACTGAGTTTGCTCGAGGGAATTCTTGAAAAAATAGGCTTGGTGATAAATTTTATGGCATTCCTTAGTATCCTGACAGGGATTATAGTTTTAATAGGGGCCGTGCGCACGAGTAAATACCAAAGAATTAGAGAAAGTGTGCTCTTGAGAACTTTAGGGGCACAGAATTTTCAGCTGCTCAAGATCTCCTTTTACGAATATGCATTTCTCGGAATACTGGGAAGTCTAACGGGTATACTGTTATCTCTCGTGGGGAGCTTTTTTCTTGCTCAGTTTGTTTTTGAAGAGCCGTTTATTCCTTCAGGAGAGCCGTTTTATCTGCTCTTGCCACTGCTTACCCTATTAGTCATTGCCATAGGGTTGCTCAATAGTCGGAGCGTACTAAACACTCCACCTCTCGAGGTACTGCGATCTGCAAGTCGATAAGAGTCTATATATCAGGTCATTACTTTACGTAAAGCAGTTCCGAAGGCTTTTACTTCTTCCATGGTGCCGGTACTAATTCGAGCCCATTCTGTCAAAGGAGGGAACGGCCGGCCAATAAGAATATCGTGCTTTTTCATATCCCGGATCAAATCTTCAATGGGAACTCCTGTTTTAAAGAATACAAAATTGGTGTGGGAAGGAATATAGCTCAGCCCGAGACTGTCAAGGGTGCTATAAATATGACCTTTGGCCTCAGTATTCATCTGCAAACTGAATTTATAAAACTCATCATCGCGCAGCGCCTCACGAGCTGCTTCAATGGCCAGGACATTAGTATTCGCCATCACGGCCTTTTTTAAACGGTCAGCGATATCAGGTCTGGCAATGAGATAGCCAATTCGCATACCCGCCAGCCCGTAAACCTTGGAAAAAGTCTTGGATACGATGACGTTCCTATCCTGTTTTACAAGTTCAACCATAGAGGGATAATCGGGTTCCGTAATAAAGTCATAATAGGCCTCATCACTAAAAATTACGGCCTTATCATCGTTGGTGAGACAGAAATCACGTAAGTTATCTTTATCGAGCAAAGTTCCTGTAGGATTGTTGGGGTTGCACAAGAAAATAAGCCTGGTCTTGCTGGTGATTCGTTTGGCCATGGCTTCCAGGTCGTGTTCCATTTTGTCATTCAGGGGAACACGGTGAACATAAGCTCCGAAATACTCAGCGTACCTGAGTAGAGATTGAAAAGTGGGATCCGCAGCGATCACTTCACCTCCTTGCAAACCGTATAAAAGTCCGGTTGCCTTAAGTCCTTCGGTCGATCCACCCGTAACCACCACACAATCTTTAGAAACACCTTCTTTATCTGCAATTTCCTGTACCAGTTTAGTCAAATATTGGAAGGGATATCTGCAGGCGATGTCAAAACTGTTTTTTATTACAGACCTGACCTGTTCTGAAGGGCCAAAAGGATTTTCATTTGAACTCAGGCGTATAGGAAGGGCCAAGGGTCTGGGCTGGAAGGACGACTCTAAAGCCGATACACTAAGTCCGCCCATCAGCGTAAAGCCAGAGGTTAACCCCATTGTTTTTAGCCACTGTCTTCTGTCTATATTTTTCATGATCGCGAATTTGCAGAAGAAGATACAAATTTTCTTACCACAGTGATATGCTTACATAAAAAAGTATCACAGTCTTAGGAATAGAATATTGCTGACTGACTTAACTAAAAAGATGATATAAAACCCTGAAGGTTGTCGGGTTGAATTAATATAGAGTGTTGGAAATAAAGATGGCTATAATCAACAAGACCATCGCGGAGTTCACTATAAAGGCGATAATTTTCTTTTCATCAATTGGCTCATTTCGTCCTTTGTACAAGATGATGACGCCAACAATACCTAATAGGCCCGATAATACTACAGGCAGACCAAATAGAAAACGCGAAATCACGGGATTAGTGTTGATCATAACGGCCAAAGCGGCTATGGTCAACAATACTAAAATAAGTTTGCTGAGATTATACGATTTTAAGGTATACTTGCTTTCGTGCTGCATAGTCTTTCGTTTCAGTTAGCCCCTGAATTATTATATGACTTTTACATTGACTTTTAAGCCCTCAATTATTCCGACGATACTTTCCACAGTTTCCTGTAAATAATGTTTGATCACTACCTGAGGGATTCGGATTGTAGTAAAACCATTTTTAAATGAGTGCATGGTTTCTTCAAGATTGTTCATGGCCTGCTCATGTGTCAGCATTTGATATTCCGTATCAATCTGGATGTTGAGTTTCACCCTTGAAATTGCAATATCTACTGATTTCTTGCCATCCCACCACTCGAGCATAGGATAAACACCAACCCCTTTTAAAGCGTAATAAAGCTGAATAGCAGCCAAGGGAGTATTGTTTGATTTTATCAGTCTGTCAATCCGGGTTTTGTGTTTGCCACATAGTTCTACACCGTAGATTTCCATGGAGCTTTTATGATCGAGATAACTGAGTTCTTTGTTACATTCTAAACAGGTCATGCAGGTGGGTCAAAAATGATTTGGGTCTATTATAACCTGAAGAAATAAGGTTTATTTTGTAGTATCGATGAACGACAGCCAGATTTTAGACGAACTGCATTTTTTTAGATGAACTACACTTTTTTTAACATTTGATTTGATTTTTTTCAATTCGATATCCTCCCAAATTGGGTTAAGTTTTAACTTTAATGTACATTTCCTTCCAAATAAACTTCTGTGTTTAAAAAAATTGGTCCGGGTTTCCTAATTGCTGCTGCTTTTGTAGGCCCGGGTACCATTACTGCCTGTACTCTTGCTGGTGTCGACTTTGGTTTTGCCCTCTTGTGGGCGATGCTCCTTTCTGTAACTACCACCGTTGTATTCCAGGAAATGGCCGCCAGAGTAGGCATCATAACTAAGCAAGGTTTGGCAGCTAGCATCAGGGAAGAGTTGAGTGTTCCATGGATACGGACATTGGTCCTGGGGATCATCTTAAGCGCTATCGTTATAGGCAATGCGGCCTATGAAGCAGGAAATATAGGTGGTGCAGTATTGGGTTTGGAAGCCCTGCTTGGAGGTGAACCCTCTTATTGGTACTCTTGGCTTATTGGAGGCTGTGCTTTTGTACTGTTGTTCGCAGGATCCTACAAGTCGCTCGAAAAAATATTTATCGGGCTTGTGATGTTAATGAGTATTTCATTTATCCTCGCCGCCATCTTGACCAAACCAGAAATATGGGCCGTACTAAAAGGATTATTTGTTCCATCACTTCCTGACGGCAGTTTGCTTACAGTTGTGGCACTTATCGGGACAACAGTTGTTCCCTACAATTTGTTCCTGCACGCCTCCCTGGTAAGTGAAAAGTGGAATTCAACAAAAGACCTAAAGGCGATCAGATGGGATACTGTCCTTTCCATTGGTCTGGGAGGATTGATTTCTATGGCGATCGTAATCGCGGCAGCGGCAAGCGGACTTACCGAGGTAAGTTCCGGACTCGATCTGGCCAAAGGTCTGGAACCTCTATATGGGACCTCCTCAAAATACTTTCTGGGAGTAGGCTTGTTTGCTGCGGGGATTACTTCTGCAATAACAGCACCTCTGGC
>JABDQM010000331.1 GCA_013042315.1 Flavobacteriaceae bacterium
TACCCCATGAAAAAATTGAAACGTACAGGCTTGTTCCTAATGATGATTGCCTTTATTGCCGGGTCTTGTGAAAAATCGACAGACACCGCAGAGCAATCTTTGTCCCCTGAACTGCCACCGGCTGAATCTATGGTCATCGACTTTGGAGCTTTTGAAGAAGATGGAACCTCCGGAAAATCGGCCAACTTGGTTTATGATAACAAGGCCCCAAATGGAAATTGGGTTTTCTCCCGTGTTGTAGTAGGAGTTTGGAGCTCTGCTCTTTATACCACTCTGGCAGTACCTGTGGCCTCTTTTCAGGCTGCATTCACTCAAAATGCGGAAAAAATTTCAGATGACACATGGCAATGGAGCTATAGTGTTGACGGTTTTACCAGTGAATATACAGCTCGACTCACAGGGCAACTCACTGCAGAGGCTGTCCTTTGGAATATGTATATCACTAAAGAAGGAATTGAAGGTTTTGATGAATTCTTATGGTTCTCAGGAAGTTCTGCGATCGACGGTAATAGTGGCTTTTGGGTCTTAAATCAAGGACCCGAACGTCCTGATCCCATGTTGCGTATCGACTGGGAAAAGTCAGGTGACGAAATTGGAAGTATCCGATATACCTGGGTCAGGGAATTAGACGATCAGCAAAATGATGATCTCTTCAGAGACAGCTATCTTGAATACGGATTACAGGATGCCTACTTCGATGCATATTTTGAAGCCTATGTTTACGATGCCAATCTACAGGCATTCGTTGATGTTGACATCGAATGGAGCAGAAGCACCTATGAAGGACGAGTGCGGGCTTTTGCCTATTTCGAAGATGAAATGTGGCATTGCTGGGATGCCAACGGTGACGATGTTGCCTGTGAGTAATCTCCAATGCAAATTAAAAATAGACCCTGCCCCATGAAGGCAGGGTTTTTTTATGAATGTAGAGCATCTAATTCTTATCTTTTGGACTTCAACCCGAATGTTCATTCAGATGAAGAAAATTTTTTTACTTCTGTTCATCATATCTTGTTTTCCATTGAGCACAATAGCGCAAGATTGGGCTCAACTGGGAATATATCAGCAAGCGAATCAAGTGTTGGCACAAAACAATTCCATGGAAAAAAAGATCGTATTTTTTGGAAATTCTATTACCATAGGATGGTTGAACACTCAACCGGCATTTTTTAAGGACAAACCTTACATTAACCGCGGTATTGGAGGGCAAACAACACCTCAGATGCTCATCCGTTTCAGGCAGGATGTCATCGATCTTAAACCCACTGTGGTAGTGATACTGGCAGGAACCAACGACATCGCAGGAAATACCGGCCCTATGACGCTGGAGGAGACACTTTCAAATCTGAAATCGATGACGGAACTGGCGCAGGCCAATAATATATCCGTTATTTTGTGCTCGGTTCTCCCCGCCTCGGATTATCCCTGGAAACCCGGTTTACGTCCCGATCTTAAAATTCCAAAACTCAATGCGATGATCAAAAAATACGCCGAGGAAAATGGTGCGATTTATCTGGATTACTTCAGTGCTATGGTCAATGACCAACAGGGATTGGATCCGGATCTGGCCGATGACGGTGTTCATCCCACGAAAAAAGGATATGAAATTATGGCTCCCCTCGCCGAAATAGCCATAAAAAGCGCCTTGCGGAAATCACCGTGAAATGCGAATAGACTATGCCGATAAATCTATATAATCGTTTTCTAATTCAATGGAGTTCATTACTACCCGTATAAAATAGTCAGAATGAACAATGAGATTATCAGTATACTGATGCCCTTTAAGGACACAGAACAGTACTTAGGGGAGTGTTTAGACTCAGTACTATCTCAAACCTATCCCCATTGGGAACTCATTGCCGTGAATGATCATTCCGGTGACTCCAGTTGCGCCTTGGTCTCAAAGTACAGCCATTCAGATCCCAGAATTAAACTGTTCAACAACCAGGGAAGAGGAATAATTATGGCTTTGAGAACGGCATTGCAGGCTGCGTCGGGCTCCATGGTGAGCAGAATGGATTCTGACGATGTTATGGTGCCAGACAAACTAGAGACCATGCAGCAGGCACTGCGTATTGCTGGCAAAGGTCATATTGCCCTGGGCCTGGTTAAATATTTTTCCGCTAAGGGAATCAGTAACGGCTATTTAAGGTATGAACAATGGCTGAACAAACTAACTTTAAAGGGCAATAATTTCGAGGAACGCTATAAAGAATGCGTGATCCCTTCTCCTTGTTGGATGGTCTATAAAGATGATCTTAGAAAATGTGGTGCTTTTGATGAGGATCGATATCCCGAAGACTACGACCTTGCTTTTCGGATGTATGAAGCAGATTTAAAATGCCTCCCCTCACAAAAAGTGCTGCACCATTGGAGGGATTATGTATCCCGCACCTCACGCACGAGTCCTGATTACGCTAATAATTCCTTTCTAGAGATCAAAACTCACTATTTCCTAAAGCACGATAGGGATAAACAACGGCCATTATTGCTTTGGGGGGCAGGAACCAAGGGTAAAACTATGGCGCGATTGCTTCTTGAGAACGACTGCGAATTTCATTGGGTTTGCGACAATCCAAAAAAAACCGGAAAGAAAATCTACGGTCAAAAACTAAGGCCCTATGAGGCGCATGTAAATTGGCATGATTCCCCTCAGAGTATCGTCACCGTTGCTAATGCCAAGGCACAACTCCAAATTAGAAATTATTTAGATGCGAAGTCACTGGTTGAAATGACAGACTACTTTTTCTTTTGCTAAGTCATACCCTTTAACAATTTATCAGCGTTCTCCCTTGAGGGTTATAAATTCCTGAAAATCTTTGATTATATTTGCGGTATGAATTCAGGACATGCTGTTTAAATACCCGCAATTCCTCTGGTTTCTCTGCCTACTCCTCATCCCTATTTTTATACATCTTCTCCAACTGCGCAGGTTTAAACCAACACCTTTTACCAATGTCAGACTCTTGCAGAGGGTTCAGGCCAAATCACAAAAAAGTCAGACTTTAAAACGATGGCTATTGCTCTTAACGAGATTGGCACTGTTTACGGTTTTGATCATTGCGTTCGCCCAACCTTTTACTGCTAACCCAACGGCTTTCCAGAAACAGGAATTGGCTATTTATCTCGATAATTCTTTTAGCATGCAGGCTAGAGAGGACAACAGTGCGCTTCTGGAAAATACCATTCAGGAACTTATAACATCCATCCCTGAAGACATTTCATTTTCATTGTTTACCAATACCAATGAATACAGGGATGTAAGCTTGGGGGAAATTCGCAACACCGTGTTGCAATTACCTTACTCTTCAAATCAACTGACGCTTGAAGAAATAGTCTTAAAGGGACAGACATTTTTTAATGAGCGGGATAACCCTCTTAAAAACCTCTTGATGATCTCAGATTTTCAAAAGTCGATGGGCAGAGATTCTTTACCAACCCAGGGGGGTATAGAACTTGTTTTTGTCCCTTACAGGGCCGACGATCTGATAAATATTGCAATTGATTCTGTTTACATTCAAAACCCTTCGGCTTCTGACAACAAACTCGTTATAAATATTTCCGGAAATACCGACTTTGGCTCTACGCCTGTATCCCTTTTTAACCGAGGGAATCTCATAGCAAAATCAGCTGTCAACTACAGCTCTGAAGGAAGTTCAGAATTGGTATTTTCTTTACCCGTGGGGCAGTTTGTCGAGGGGGTGGTCAGCATATCAGATCAAGGCCTGGAATACGACAATGAACTCTATTTTAACATCAACACACGAGAGAAGATCAAAGTACTTGCTGTTGGGAATTCGGAAGGTGAATTTCTAGGCAGGTTATTCGGAGATGATCTCACCGAATTTCGAAGTGTAAATTCACTGGATCAGGGAATTGGAACTTTAAAAGATCAGGATTTGGTAATTCTCAATCAAATTACCAGCCTACCCCCTGCTATGGCAGAATCCCTGAAGGATTTTATCACTCAGGGTGGAAGTTTAGTTCTTATTCCTTCAATGGAGATGGTGAACGCTGATTTCAACCTCTTGCTAAGTTCGTTCGGCATCTCCTATGGCGCCAAGATTGACACCCCTGTTGAAATCAATGAGATCAATTACACACACCCTCTGTATTCTGAAGTTTTTGAGGAGAGAGCAGATAATTTTGAATATCCGAAGGTTCAGGAGCATTACAGGATCAACGGGCGAATGAGTTCAATATTGAAATACTCCAATGAGCAACCCTTTTTAGCCAGCAAGGAAAAATTGTATGTTTTCACTGCCTCACTAAATCCGGGCAACACTAATTTCACCAGTTCTCCTCTAATTGTCCCCACCTTATATGCCATGGCTCTTCGCAGCAGAAGTTTACCGCAACTCTATTATCAATTGGGAAGGAATAGCTCTGTTGATATAGCCGAGGTGCCGGAGGAAGATCGAATCCTGAGTTTAAAAAAAGAAGAATTAGAATTTATCCCCCGACAACAATTGTCAGGAGAAAAAACCAGGTTATGGTTTGAAGAGAGTCCAACTGAGCCGGGTGTATATTCTCTTGAAAACTCCAAGATAAATCGGTCTTTTAGTTTTAATTACAAGAGGGATGAAAGTGAGCTATCCTACCTCAATCTCGGGAAACTGCAGGCAACTGCTAGGGAGAATAATTCAATTTCCGGATTCTTTGGAGAATTTGAAAATATGAGGGCAGTTAACAGCCTTTGGAAATGGTTTGTTATTTTAGCACTGCTTTTCATTCTCGCAGAGGTAATCATTCAAAAAGCACTTAAATGAACATACTCCTTAAATCGGCGAAGATCCTCGATGAAGAAAACAAGGGATTGCACAAGAAGGTAAGGGATATTTGGATAAAAGATGGTCTTATTGAAAAAATAGGAGTCTCTGTAAAACCCGACTCGAGAACCAAAATAATTGAATTGCCCAACCTACACGTTTCCAAAGGGTGGTTAGACAGCAGTGTAAGTTTTGGGGAGCCCGGTTATGAAGAGCGTGAAACTCTTGCCAACGGAGTAAGGGTAGCTGCCCTTAGCGGATTTACAGACATTCTGCTAAATCCAAATACTAACCCGATACCTGATAGCAGTGGAGATATTGTATTCCTTAAAAAAACGGCAGCGCAAAAAGGCGCTCGCGTTCATCCCTTGGGTTCTTTAACCACTGCCGGCAAAGGGACTGATTTGGCCGAATTATACGATATGAAGAACTCGGGTGCCGTTGCTTTTTACGATTTTAAGCGTCCGGTTTCCAACTCCAACCTTCTGAAGATTGCGCTGCAATACGCCCAGGGCTTTAACGGTCTTGTCTTTTCGTTTCCCCTTGATATTTCCATAGCGGGGCACGGAAGTGTCAATGAAGGGAATATATCGACCAAACTGGGTCTTGGAGGGATTCCCGCTTTGGCAGAGGAAATTCAAATCTCGAGAGACTTATTTATCCTGGAATACGCCGGAGGTAAATTGCATATTCCAACTATTTCTACTGCAGGCGCAGTATCCCTGATCGCAAATGCAAAAAAGAGAGGCCTCAATGTGAGCTGTAGTGTTGCCATGCACAATTTATTTTTTACCGATGATGTTCTCGAAGAGTACGATACCAATTACAAAGTGATGCCGCCCCTCAGAACTTCAAAGGACCGGGAGGCCTTGCGTAAAGGACTTCGGTCAGGGGTAATAGACATGATCACCACAGACCATCTCCCTATTGATATTGAGGAAAAACGCATCGAGTTTGACCGTGCTGCTTTTGGCTCTCTCGGACTTGAATCTGCCTTTGGCATCTTAAATTCGATTTTTGGTACTGACCTGGCAATTCAACTACTTACTAAAGGCAAAGAGCGGTTTAATATTCCTTCGGTCAACATTAAAGAGGGAGAACCTGCCTGTCTGAGTTTATTTAATCCAGAAGGGGAATATTTAAACAACAAGGAGAGTATAAAATCCACTTCTAAAAACAGCATGTATCTCGGAAAGAAAGGAAAGGGACGGACTTATGGAGCTGTAATCGATGATCAAATTTTTACTAATCCTGAATAGTTAATCTGGCATGACTTCAACGGAAATAAAGGAAGGAAAAACAACTGCCATCGTTGCTTATCTCACCATGGTTGGTGCGCTTATCGCCATTACCATGAATTTAGAACCGAAGAACAATTTTGCCCGCTTCCATATCCGACAGGCATTTGGTTTGCATATCATCTTCCTGGGATGTGCAATATTCTTGAGCGTTTGGTTCTCCAAATACGCCTGGATGGCCCTTTACTTGTTTTACTTTGTGACCTGGATCTACGGCTTTATTGGCGCCATAAGTGGCAAATTAAATCCGGCACCGGTTCTGGGGAAATACTTTCAGAAATGGTTTACATTTATTCAATAGCATGACTCCACATCACCTAAGCCTGGAGCACCTCGTAAGGCCTCCTGTTCAAACGCACGAAAAAGCTCCCGCAATATTTCTCTTTCACGGGTATGGTAGCAATGAAGAAGACTTGTTTTCTTTTGCTCCTGAACTCCCTGAAAACTTATGTGTCATATCCGTTAGGGCACCACATTCCCTACCTCCCTATGGATATGCTTGGTACTCTATTAATTTTGACGCCGATTTTGGTAAGTGGAGCAACACTGATGAGGCAAAAGAGTCGGTTCAGCTAATGAAAAACTTTATTGAGGAAGCTATTAAAGCTTACCATCTGGATGCAGATAAAATTTCCCTGCTCGGTTTTAGTCAGGGAACGGTGCTGAGTTTCGCATTAGCCCTCTCCTACCCTGAAATGGTAAAGAATGTCTTAGGTTTAAGCGGGCATATCGATGAAAAAACGCTGATGCCGGGATATCAGGAAAAAGATCACAGTGAATTAAAAGTATACGTCTCCCACGGCGAGTACGATCAGGTAATTCCTTTCGGCTGGGCAGAAAAAACCCCTACCTTTTTAGACGGTTTGGGCATTGAATACGTCTTTGAACAATTCCCCACAGGTCATGGGGTATCAAGGGACAACTTCTACGGCATGCGCAGTTGGTTGGAAAAGCACATTTAATTACTTCGCGTATATAACAAGTGTTCCACCATAGTAAAATTTACCGATAGATCATCTTTGAGCTCATATCGAATAAATAGCTCCCCCCAGTATTTACCGTCTGAAAAATCGGCAATGATCCAACGATGGTTTAATATTTTGATCTTGTTTATTTTAAAGTTGCTTTCCATACCCTCATAAGGAATCAGAGGATTGTCTCCTTTGCTCTCATTGGTTTCCAATAGCTTGTCTGCTATATATCTGGCGGGGTCCTTTAGGGTGAGGTGATCATAATAAGCCAAGGCATCGTCATTATTTTCTAACGAAAAGTACTGCAGGTCGAGCACCTTGAGTTCTGTAGTCATCAGGGAATCTTGTAAGCGGTCTACTTGAAGTTGTAAATTTTGCTTTTTTTCCTCACTTGCGGCGAGTTGCTTAGAACCACTTACGTACAAATACAAGGCTATTAAGGAAGCAAAAATAAACAGGTATAAAAATATTCGAGTTCGCATTAATCTATGGTTACAATTAAATTATCATATGCCAGGTGAACGTTGTCGGGAAGGGTTTTCTCAATGTCATCGTGAAATCCCATATGATGACTGATATGAGTAAAGTAAGCCTTATCAGGTTGTACTTTTTCAACAAAGTCAAGTGCTTCTTCCAAATTAAAATGAGAATGGTGTGGTTCAATTCTCAAAGCGTTAACACACAACACTTTAACGCCTTTTATCTTTTCTATCTCTTTATCAGCAACAGATTTTACATCGGTGAGGTATGCTACCTCTCCTATCCGATATCCGAAAACCTGTAAGCGGTTGTGAAAACCTTCAACGGGATGTGCTTTTAAATTTCCAATCCGAAAAGGATGATCATTTTTTACTACCTCCACTTTGACAGCAGGAGCGCCCGGATATCGATTATTGTCAGAGAAGATATAATCAAATCTTCTGCTCAGATTATCGACAACACGTTGATGTCCGAAAATAGGAATGTCTCCCTGGCGAAAAAAAAATGGACGGATATCATCTATCCCTGCAGTGTGGTCTGCGTGTTCATGAGTAAAGAGGATACCATCTAATTTACTGACATTATGCCGTAGCATTTGCTGTCTAAAATCAGGGCCACAATCAATCACGTAATTATAATCTTCCCAGGAAATGAGAACCGAAACCCGAAGTCTTTTGTCTTTGCTGTTTTCACTCAGGCATACCGGATGGGTACTCCCAATAACGGGGATTCCCTGTGAAGTTCCTGTTCCCAAAAAAGTCAATTTCAACGGCTCATCTATTTTATTCAAATTTATGACTTATTTATTTAAAAGATGTCCCATTCTTATTAACTTTGAGGCGTAAACCCTGAGGAATGACTTCCGTTTTAAAACAAGATCCCGCTTTCGAAAATATCCCTTCCATTAAGGCGAAAACACTTCGAATTAATCTTAACCCTGTTATCTACGGAACATTTGCAGAAATCGGAGCCGGACAAGAAACGGCAAGGCATTTTTTTAGATCAGGGGGTGCCTCGGGAACCATAGCCAAGGCTATGAGTGCTTATGACAAGAATTTTAGTGATGCTATATACGGCATTGAGAAGGACGGAAGGTACGTTACCCAGAGTCGCTTGAAAAAAATGCTCAACCACGAAATAAAATTGATGGAAGAGCGCATCAGCAGGGATGATCATCCGGAAAGGCTCTTTTTTACCTACGCCAATACGGTGGCCACCATCGATTTTTCGAAAAGATATAAAGGCCATGGATGGGTGGGAATTATGTTTCAGCTCGATCCCAATCAGAAAGAATACGATGAGATCATCCTGCATCTTCGATTTAAACAAAACGAAGCGAGATTGCAACAGGAAACCCTGGGAATCGTTGGAGTTAACCTTATCTACGGGGCCTTTTATAAGTACAACAAGCCCAGAAAACTACTCAAATACCTTTACGATCATATTGACAAGGACACCGTAGAGATAGATATGGTCAATTTTTCCGGCCCTAATTTTAAAAATGTAGATAACAGATTAATCAGTCTGCAGCTTATCAAAAACGACATGACCGATGCGGTAATGTTTGGCCCGGATGGGAATAACCTTTTACCTGCAGCGGTTCTCTACAAGAAGAATATTCTGGCGCTGAGAGGAAGTTTCAGGCCTGTGACTATGGTAAACATGGATATGTTCCAGAAATCATACGATATTTTTATTCGCGAGCAAACCGTGGAAGAAGAGAATACCGTAGTGATGTTTGAAATCACCCTGGCTAATCTGAAAGCTTCAGGGGAGATCGATGAGCAGGATTTTATGGATAGGGCTGAACTTCTTTGTTCGCTGGGACATACTGTTTTGATCTCTAAATTCCAGGAATATTACAAGTTGGTAGAATACCTAGGTAATTATTCCAAGGCGAGAATCGGACTGACCATGGGGGTCAATAACCTCATCGAGATTTTTGACGAAAAATACTATAGACACTTAAGCGGGGGGATTTTGGAAGCCTTCGGAAAACTATTCTTTAAGGACCTCAAAGTGTACCTCTACCCCATGAAAAACCCTGAAACAGGTCAAATCATGACCAGTAACAACATCAAGGTGCATCCGAGGATGAAGGAACTCTACAAGTTCTTTAAATACAACGGAAAGGTCATGGATATTATCGATTACGATCCTGAAATCATGCATATTTTCTCCAGAGACGTGCTGAAGAAGATCATGAATGGAGAAGATGGCTGGGAAGAAATGCTCCCGGAGGGTATAGCCGAAATCATCAAAAAGAAAAAGCTCTTCACTCGAAATGAAGTTGCACTAAAGGAAAAGGTTTAATAAAAAACCCTGACACTTGTCAGGGTTTTTTATTCGCTATAACTCAGAGAATCTGTGCTGCGTGATCTTTAGTCTTAACTTTATCAATTACTTTAGATACGACTCCTTCTCCATTGATAATAAATGTCTTACGATGAATACCGTCGTATTCTTTTCCCATAAACTTCTTTGGCCCCCATACACCAAAAGCATTAATTACGGTATGGTCCTCATCGGCTAATAGAGGAAAGGGAAATTCATACTTATTCCTGAAATTCGCCTGTTTCTTTTCGGAATCCTCGCTTACCCCTAACAGTGAATAACCCTCAGCTTGCAAAGCGGCATAGTTATCTCTTAAATTGCACGCTTCAGCCGTGCATCCCGGAGTATTTGCTCTGGGGTAGAAGAAAACGACAAGTTTTTTTCCCTGATAATCAGAAAGCTTAATTTCGTTTCCGTCTTGGTCTTTTGAAGTAAATTGGGGTACTTTGTCCCCTTCTTTTAGTGTTTTCATAGCCTATTTTTTTACAATCGCAAAAGTAATGAACTATGACCAAATCTGAAAAAGTAGAATTTGTCATTGACAAACTCAATCAATTATACCCTGAAATTCCTGTGCCGTTAGAACACAAGGACCCTTATACTTTGCTAATTGCCGTATTATTGTCTGCTCAAAGTACAGATGTCAGGGTAAATAAAATTACTCCCCTGCTTTTTGCCAGGGCAGACAATCCTTTTGATATGGTTAAACTCACCGTGGAAGAAATACGGGAGATCATAAAACCAGTAGGCTTGTCGCCCATGAAATCGAAAGGAATCCACGGCCTGTCTGAAATCCTTATAGAAAAATATTCAGGAAAAGTTCCTCAGGATATTAAATTGCTGGAAGAATTACCGGGAGTGGGACATAAAACAGCAAGTGTTGTGGTATCACAAGCCTTTGGCATCCCTGCCTTTCCGGTAGACACCCATATTCACAGATTGATGTACCGCTGGTGTTTCTCTACAGGAAAAAATGTAGTACAAACTGAAAGGGACGCAAAGCGGTTATTTCCCAAAGAACTTTGGAATGACCTTCATTTGCAGATCATCTGGTATGGAAGGGAATATTGCCCTGCACGTGGTTGGGATCTCGATAAAGATGTGATCACCAGGACAATTGGCAGGAGAAAAGTAATTAATGAATATTTAAAAAAGAAAAAAGCCCGCTGATGCGGGCTTATTATTTTAGTTCAGAATCGTATCGAAACTGAATTTCCGGTGTTTTGTCACCCTGAAGGCTTTAGAGTACGACATAAGAAATCGTATCGTTCCCGGCCCTACTTTAGGGGCTTCATAGGCATTTTCCTTTGTTGAGTAAATTTTTTCCATATGATTGCTGTGACGTTATGTTAAGATAACGCAACCTATATAGAAATATTGTAACTATTGTTGTGAACTAAGAATTAGTCAGTACAATGTTGTTGCGGTCAATGATCTTTCTCAGGTTGATTAGTGCGTAGCGCATTCTACCTAAAGCAGTATTTATACTAACTCCGGTGTTTTCAGAAATTTCCTTAAAACTCATATCCTTATAGATGCGCATCAGGAGTACTTCTTTCTGATCGTCTGGCAATTCCTCAATGAGAAGACTGAGATCACTATCGATCTGGTCTTTTATCAATTGTTTTTCTGCATTCAGTTTATCATCCCCGATGACGGAGAAAATATTGAAGTCGTCATTGCCCTCAAACTTGGGCATTCTTTTGTTCTTCCTGAAATGGTCGATGATAAGGTTATGCGCTATTCGCATTACCCAGGGAAGAAATTTCCCTTCTTCGCTGTAATTCCCTTTCTTTAAAGTCTTGATTACTTTAATAAAAGTATCCTGAAAGATATCCTCAGTGACATCCCGGTCTAAAACCTTGGAATAGATAAAGCTGCTTATTCTTTGGTTGTGTCGGTTAATTAAAACTTCCAATGCCTTTTCATCCCCGCTGATGTAATCGGTAACTAGTAGTGAGTCGTCCCTTTTTGGTTCCATAGTTAGAATTGCTTTTGGTTACTTGTTAGTTCATCAGCTTGGCTGCGGAACTAAGGTTATTAGATTAATTTGAGTTACTTGTTTTTTAATGACATTCTAAAAGTACCCAAACACCTATCCTCAGTAAAAAGTATGTTGTAAAATGGCCGATTCTTGATGTGAACGAACAATTTCCCAGTTGGAACCCATTTTATTGAATTCGAACCTGGCTATTTGTATCTATTTAAAAGCCGTGTTTCCACAAAAAAAAAGACACCTTCAAATGAAAGTGTCTTTTTAGATGTTATTATATGTTTACAGAAAATAACCCGGAAAGAACCCAGATCTTTTAATTCAGGTTATTCTCTATAATCATTCCCTTTACCTTTTGAATGTTCAGGGACTTTGAATAAGCCATTAGGAAATCAACCGTTTCCTTAGGAGTTGAAATAAGTTCGCAATGTGTTGCTGGTCTTGTGTAAATCTCTTCCATAATATCTCTTGTTACGTCTAAATAACGCCAGATATTCAGGATCAATGGAATATATCGACCTAGGACAGATTAATTCGTTAAAACAATTTGATTTTTCTCAATGATCTTTCTAAGGTTGATCAAGGCATAGCGCATACGACCTAAGGCAGTATTAATACTGACCTCCGTATTTTCTGCGATTTCATTAAAACTCATATCCTGGTAGATCCTCATGATAAGGACATCGCGCTGATCTTTGGGAAGCTGCTCAATTAAAACTCCAAGATCCTGATCGATCTGATCGCTGATCAACTGCTTTTCAGCGTTCAGCTTATCATCCGTAAGGACAGAAAAAATATTGAACTCCTTATTGCCCCTGTATTTGGGCATACGCTTATTGCGGCGGAAATGGTCGATAATCAGGTTGTGAGCTATTCTCATCACCCACGGAAGAAATTTACCTTCTTCATTATAAGCCCCTCTTTTTAAAGTGCTGATCACTTTTATAAAGGTATCCTGGAATATATCCTCTGTAATGGACATATCCTGTACTTTGGAATAGATATAACTGCTAAGGCGTTGATTGTGTTTGTTGATTAGTTCCTCTATGGCTCGCTCATCTCCGTCGATGTATTTGCGGACAAGGGTAGCGTCGTTAATCGTAGAATGCATACAATTACTTTTTTGGTTCAATTCAGGGGCCGCAAGGGTACTGTAGGATGCGGCGATTAAAATTCTAGTTCAAAAAAGTAATGTTGCTGTATAGGCAGAATTATAATGGATTAACTATCCAAAGATAGAAAAAATCTAAGTCTTCCAACCCGTCGTTTAATTTTTAACATAATTAGAATAGGAGATCAGGGGGGCTGGTTATTGACTCTTACATATCGTATCTTTGCAACTTTCCAAAGAAATATGGCGACCATCACAGAAGCAAATCCAAAGGACAATATTGTCATTAAAGGGGCTAAACTGCACAATTTAAAGGATATTGATGTAGTCATCCCAAGGAATCAACTTGTGGTTATTACAGGCTTATCGGGTTCAGGTAAGTCCAGTCTGGCTTTTGACACGCTATATGCGGAAGGACAACGCCGTTATGTGGAAAGCCTTTCTTCTTATGCCCGGCAATTCCTCGGTAAATTGGATAAACCCAAAGTAGATTCTATCAAAGGAATCGCACCCGCCATTGCCATTGAGCAAAAAGTAAACTCTACAAATCCCAGATCAACTGTAGGGACCAGCACCGAGATCTACGACTATTTAAAGCTATTATTCGCGCGGATCGGTAGAACCTATTCCCCTGTCTCAGGGAAGGAAGTAAAAAAACACACGGTAACCGATGTTGTTTCTTTTGTAAAGGGGTTTGAGGAAAACACAAAATTACTCCTGCTGGCACCAATTACTATTCCGGAGAACCGGGATAAGAAAAAAACACTACAACTCCTTTCACTACAGGGTTATGCGCGAATCAAATACGGAGGGGAAGTACACCGTATTGATGAAGATCTGCACGAAACCGTTGGTGATCAGCTGTACCTGGTGGTAGACAGGATCATCAAAAAAGAAGATGAAGATTTTTTCAATCGCCTGGCCAATGCTGTGGATTCTGCCTTTTTTGAGGGAAAGGGCAATTGCATCATAGAAGATTTATCGAGTGGCAAGCAGACCTCATTCAGCAATGCCTTTGAATTGGACGATATCACATTCCTGGAACCGAATGTCCACTTATTCAGTTTTAACAATCCTTACGGAGCCTGTCCTAAATGCGAGGGATATGGAGATATTATCGGGATCGACGAAGACCTTGTGATCCCAAAAACCTCCCTCTCCGTCTATGAAAACGCTATTTTCCCATGGCGGGGTGAGAGTATGGGATGGTACAGAGACCAACTTGTCAATTCGGCTTATAAATTCGATTTTCCCATCCACAAACCTTGGTTTGAGCTTACTGAGGAGCAAAAGGAACTGGTATGGGAAGGCAATAGTCACTTTATAGGGATCAATAAATTCTTTAAACAGCTCGAGGACAAGAGTTACAAAATTCAAAATCGGGTAATGCTTTCCAGATACAGGGGAAAGACGCGTTGTCCCGAATGCAAGGGGAAGCGACTGCGTAAAGAAACCAGCTATGTCCGAATCAACGGTCATTCTATTTCAGACCTGGTGG
>JABDQM010000292.1 GCA_013042315.1 Flavobacteriaceae bacterium
TCGGAGGTTCCAAACTCGATGCCTTTAGCGTAGATACAGAAACCAGGTACAAGGGAGAATCTTCCATGAGGTTTGATGTTCCCAATGTTGGGAATCCTGATGGCTCTTTTGCCGGTGCCATCTTTCCGGATATGGGAGGAAGGGACCTTTCCGGCTACGATGCCCTCACTTTCTGGGCAAAGGCTACAAAAGCTGCTACCATCAATGAGATAGGATTTGGCAACGATTTTGGAGAAAACAAATATGTCGTAACCAAAGAAAATCTGCGAATCAGCACCGGTTGGACTAAATACATTATCCCCATTCCCGACCCGAGTAAATTGATGAGGGAAAAGGGCCTGTTTTGGTATTCTGAAGGGCCGGAGGACGGCGATGGATATACCTTCTGGATAGACGAATTGCGTTTTGAAAACCTGGGGACCATTGCTCAGCCACAACCCGCTATTCTCGGTGGACAAGATGTGGATCAGCAAGCATTTGTTGATATTGATATCTCTTTAACAGGGCTTACACAAACTTTTAATTTAGCCTCAGGGATCAATCAAACCGTTACTGCTGCACCGTCCTATTTTAATTTTCAGTCTTCAGATAACGATGTTGCGAGAGTAAGTGAATTAGGGGTCGTTTCACCGGTAGGCACAGGGACAGTCGAAATAACTGCTATCCTGGGAGGGGTAAGAGCTGAAGGCTCTTTGTCTCTTGACGTAGCCGGAGGCTTTGTTTTTGCCCCGACACCACCGGCAAGGGATCCCGCAAACGTCATCTCTATTTTTAGTGATGCCTATGCCAATGTTCCCGTAGATTTCTACAACGGATTCTTTGCGCCATTTCAGACTACCCTGGGTGGAGCTATTGACGTAAATGGAAATAATATCATAGAGTACACAGAGTTGAATTTTGTGGCAACGGAATTCAAAAACCCAACCGTTGATGCTTCGGCCATGACCCATTTTCACGTAGATATAAGGATTGACGAAACTATAGATTCGGCCGACTTTATAGCTATCGAACTCGGAGATTTTGGCCCCAATGATGCCTTTGGCGGGGGAGATGACTCCAGTTCAAGGATTACTTTCGATAGTTCGTCCCTGGTCAGTGGGGAGTGGATCAGTCTGGATATACCTTTATCCGATTTTACAACTTTAACCAGCCGCAGCAACCTTGCGCAGATATTTTTTATCTCAGATGCTACTATTTCGGGATTGCTGGTAGACAACATGTATTTCTACACGGAGTAAGCTGAAAAAAGAAAAAAGAATGAATAAGATAAATCAATTAGAAATGAAAAATAAAATGATACCAAATAGGTATTCTCAAATCGTCGGGAGGAAATTCGGATCGTTTTTCAGCCTAGTGCTTTCCGGCCTGCTCCTATTGAGTACCGGTTGTGCAGTGGATGACACCCAGACTGTCGTCAATTTTGATCAGCTGACCATGCAGGACGAATTTGACGTGGATGGAGCACCGGACAGTTCCATATGGGGATACGACATAGGAACCGGACAAAACGGTTGGGGAAATAACGAATTGCAATACTATACAGACCGGCCTGAAAATGTAACTATCAACAATGGTGTTTTGGTCATTACTGCCAGGCAGGAATCTTTTGAGGGTTCAAATTACACCTCTGCCAGGCTATTAACCAAAGGCAGATTTGAACAGACATATGGTCGTTTTGAAGCTCGCATTAGAACTCCTTATGGAAGGGGTATCTGGCCGGCATTCTGGATGCTGGGTGTGGAAGAAACACCAACGGAAATTTGGCCATTTATCGGGGAGATAGATATCATGGAAATGCGGGGGCAGGAACCCACCAAATTGATAGGGAGCCTTCACGGCCCGGGTTATTCAGCCGGAGAAGCAATTTCAAAAGAATACATACTGGAGAATGATCGTCTTGATACAGGATTTCATATCTATGGAATAGAATGGGGTCCTGATTATGTGAATTACTACATTGATGATGTTCTCTACAATCAAATCACCCCTGAAGACCTTCCTGAAGGTTCAGACTGGGTCTTTGATAACGATTTTTATATCCTGATGAACGTAGCTGTAGGAGGTACTTTCGTCGGATCGCCAGACGCAGAAACAGTGTTCCCTCAGACCATGCTGGTCGATTATGTGAGGGTTTATGAATATAACGGACTAAACTAATTAAAAAAAGAACTATGAAACGAGTACTCAACAAAGCTAAGGTCATTGCTGCTTTTGTCCTGGCAATAGCCTATTTAGGATGTGAAGACGTCACCAATATGTTTCCTGATGTGACATCTGCCTTTACTTACACAATCAACGAGGACACAGGAACAGTTACTTTTCTCAATGTTTCAGAAGAAGCTGACAATTATCAATGGGATTTTGGGGATGGCACTACCTCCACGGAAATCAATCCGATTAAGACCTATGCAGAATCTGGCACTTACACGGTTACACTACGGGCCGTTAATTTGGCCGGAGCTTCAGATAGTTCTCAGGACCAGGTTAGTGTGACGATTACCCCAGTTGGAGGCGGTGGTGGTGATTGTACTGAAGAAACTGCTCAGTCACTTGACGCAGCAGATTTTAACCTGACATTCCAGACTGATCCAGGGAGCGCAATTGCCGAAGACGGCGCTGCTTTTTCTGTAATCGACAACCCTGACACAGACAACGATGTGAATTCATCCTGTAAAGTGGGCGAGATCGTTAGAGATGCATCCCTTCCTTTTGCGAATAACCAGATCGAGTTTGATTCCAAATTTGATTTCACAACTAATTCCGGATTCAAACTCAAGGTATGGGCCCCTGTTGCAGGAACTAATGTACTCTTGAAACTGGAAGATAAGACCGATTCGGGAATAAACACGGAAGTAGCCGCAGTTACGGTTTCAGGTAATGCCTGGGAAGAACTGACCTTCGATTTCCCGGATACAGAAAGTGGAAAGTACGATAAAATTGTATTGTTCTTTGATATCAACACAGATAGCGGAGCTACCTACTACATTGACGACTTTGCTCTATATGGCGAAGGTACCGGAGGCGGCGGAGATTGTACCGCTGAAACAGCCCAATCACTTGACGCATCAGATTTTAATCTGACATTCCTGACAGATCCAGGGAGCGCCATTCTTGAAGATGGAGGGACTTATTCATATATAGATAACCCTGATACAGACAACGCTGTAAATCCATCCTGTAAAGTAGGTGAGATCGTAAGAGACGCATCACTTCCTTTTGCAAATAATCAGATCGAATTTGATTCCAAATTTGATTTTGCAGCAAACTCAGGTTTCAAGCTCAAAGTTTGGGCTCCTGTTGCAGGAACTAATGTACTCTTAAAACTAGAAGATAAGACCGACTCCGGAATTAATACCGAAGTAGGTGCAGTTACGGCTTCTGGAAATGCCTGGGAAGAACTCACCTTTGATTTCCCGGACACTGAGAGTGGTAAATACGATAAAATTGTATTGTTTTTTGATATAACCACAGATAGTGGTGCAACCTATTATATTGATGATTTTGCCCTATACAGTGGTGGAAATACCGGAGGGACCAACGGTTGTAGTGAAACTCCAATAGCGGCTACGGCATTACCTGTAGATTTCGAAGGCTGTGAAACATTCTTGTCTTCCTCGAATTTCGGAGATGGAATTACCTCAGAGCTTACAGAAAATCCATCTAAAACGGGAATAAATACTTCAGACTTTGTTCTGCAAGTTGATAAGCCCACAGGATCGAGCTTTTTTGCTGGAATACAAAACACCTTTGCGAGTAATTTTGATTTAACTACGGATAATGTTTTCAAGATTAAAATTTATTCCACTAAGGCCAACGCGATTTTCAGATTTGAACTTTTAGCTGATCCAAATGACGGAAGTATAGGAAATCCAACTCCGGTTTATGCAACAGTACCAAATGCCAATGAATGGACAGAGGTAGAATTCATATTTACTAATCTACCTGCGGCTCCAACGGCCTACAACCAATTGGTTATAAAACCGGATAATGATCAGTCAGATAGTCCGATTGACAATGGAGCTACCTATTACTTTGATGATCTGACATTAAACGCACCTTCCGGTGGCGGTGGAGGAGGAGCAGTTCCACCTACAGCAGGACCTGCTGCACCTACTCAGGATGCTGTGGACGTGATCTCTATCTTTAGTGACACTTACACGGATGTCCCCAACGAGGGCTTCAATAACTATGGTTCAGCTGCCTTTGAGCAGGTAGACCTCGGTGGGAACGCAGCCTTGAAATACACCTTTGTAGAAGGTGGAGGCGGAAACTTCCAGGTCATTGAACTCGGTGGAGGTAATCAGATTGATG
>JABDQM010000337.1 GCA_013042315.1 Flavobacteriaceae bacterium
CGGAGATAGGCCATAGAACTTCCCGTTTTCATAACCGGCGGCTTCGATATTGAGATAACCGGCATCGGCAACGGCCTTAAGAGTTGCTTTCGCATCGACCTGCATATCATCCCGCACAGTGTACAGGGCCAGGCCACCATAAGACTTCTTATTATCGGTTTGACAGGAAATTGAAAATAGCAGGGCAATCAGGACTAACTTGATTTTCATAAATGTATATTTTGATTAGCTGGGTAACAACCTTGGTTTTATTATTATAAAATCCCATTACTAGAAATCCATCCAAGTGGCATTCCCATTTTTAACAAAAAAACTCTTGCCATCAAATTTAAGAATTCCCAGTGAACCAAAACCAACAGCTAGATAGCACTTAGAATCAATTGAAAATGGTTTGAAATAAACAATAGTAGTATCTTCGTTGGAAATTCATTTGCTATGGACATCAGATCGTTTTTCGCGTTAATTTTTTTGATAATAATTACCTCTTGTTCGAAGGATTCTTCCCCTGCAGAACCAAAAATTTCTCAAGATCAGATCGATGCGATTACCGGACTCTACAACCTTTCAGAATATATGGTGAGTCCGGCCCAGGACCTCAACAACGACCAGGTTTTCTCACAAAACTTAATGGAAGAACTCGACTGTCTGAGTGCCAGCATCATTCTGCGTGAAGACCTAAGCTACAGTAAGTTTGCCATGCAATTAAATATAAGCCCTATTACCAACGACCTATACGCCATCTCTTGTAACTTTAACGAGTCGACCTCAGGAACCTGGGACCTGGTGAATGGACAGATCGTTCTTTCTGAAGAGTCAGAAAACTCCTATTCCCTGGATGGATCGGTCCTGACCCTCACTCAAGGAAATGTGCTTCCCGAATTTCAGTCTCAGGTATTTATCAAACAGTAATCTGGATCCTCACGGGAAATTATCAATACTCCAAATAAATTGTTATAACATAGATCTGTAACACGGATTACATTGAAAGGGACTCATTGATGTATCTTTGCATAAAATTTGATGCATGGAATTATTACTTAAACCCTGGCCGTGGTATGTCTCGGGTCCATTGATCGCACTGGTTATGTTTTTGCTGATCTATTTTGGCAAAACCTTTGGCATGTCTAGCAATCTGCGCACCCTGTGTACCATAGGCGGCGCCGATAATTTTGCCTCCTTTTTTAAATTTGATTGGAAAGCTCAAATCTGGAATCTTACGGTTGTATTAGGAGCTGTTATAGGCGGGTTTATTGCCGTAAACTTCCTTTCGGACGGGTCTGTAATAGCCCTTAATCCAGAAACAGTTGCCGATCTAAATTCACTTGGATTTGAAAATGCCGGTGCTTCCTTACTGCCTCCGGAATTATACGACTGGAGTTCGGCCTTGACATTAAAAGGTTTACTCATCCTTATAGGCGGTGGCATTCTTGTGGGCTTTGGCACGCGATACGCCGGAGGATGCACCTCAGGACACGCGATTACCGGATTGAGTAATCTTCAGTGGCCCTCCCTGGTTGCCGTAATTGGCTTTTTTATTGGCGGACTCGTCATGGTTCATTTCTTGTACCCCTTAATCTTTAACGCATGAAATTATTGAAGTTTTTATTGGTCGGAGTATTCTTCGGAATTGTTTTAGTGAAATCTGAAGCGGTCTCCTGGTACAGGATCTACGAGATGTTTCAGTTTCAATCCTTCCATATGTACGGAATTATAGGTTCAGCCGTTGCAGTTGGAGTTGCGGCAATTTGGCTTATTAAAAAGTCGAAACTCAGCAGCATCGAAGGTCAGCCTATTGAGATCCCTCCAAAGAACAAAAGTGTTTCCAGATATCTAATCGGTGGAACTATTTTCGGGCTTGGCTGGGGCCTTGCCGGAGCTTGTCCCGGTCCCATGTATATTTTGGTAGGAACCGGAGTTCTGAGTATGTTTCTGGTCATCGGAGGTGCCATTCTCGGAACGTTTATGTACGGAGTATTGCGCGACAAACTACCGCATTAAGTAAATTAAACCCCGGAATCATCTACATAGGCACCTGATCCATCCTAAGGCTCACTTCAATCCTTGAAATCTCGCCTGTGCGCTCAAAGATGCGATTGCTCGTATCTGCATTGAGTTTTAAGCCATCGATCTTTTTAGATTTGTCATCTTCAAAGTAGAGCTCAATAAGCTCATCCGTTCCGAAGCTATACACCACAGGGATCTGGCAATAGGTAAACCCTAAGCTACCGGGTGCAAGTTTGAGGGTTTTCTGCTGCCCATTCAGATCAATAAATTCAAACTCGACTTCTTCTTTCAGGATCTCCTCCTTTTGGATCAAGCCTGTGCCAAATGATAATTCTCCATTTTGTACCTGTACTCCTAATTCGGCTAAGCGACTAAGGATATCTTCCTTTACCTGCCCCGTCATCCCCGGCTGCTGAGCCCCCTTGGTCGCAGGAGTATGAGAATAAGGATCCGTAGGGAAAGCACCGTATACCTCAGGAGATTTGTGAACTCCGATTCCCTCATTAATCTCGTGATAATGCTCCATCAGGGCCTTGATAACTGATTCGGGAGCTCCTTCCTCAACAGCTCGTCTGCTACATTCCATTACGGCCAATAATAATTTAGAGACCATATGCCAGTAGATGGAGCCTAATCCTTCGTACCCGAAAAAGGTGCCAGATCTCCCGGTAAAGGATTTATGATCAAAGACCTCTTCAAAAATTTCAAGTACAAGTCTTTTTTCAGCTTTAACTAGTGAGGCATACTTACTATTTTCGAGCTCTTTTAATGCCCTGCTGAGATCATTGGCATTGTGGAAATTTCCATTGAAATGATACTTTCCGCTGACGTCTTTTTCAACCAGCTGATTATTGCCTGTCTCCAGGAGCTCAGTGAGAAGCTTGGAATCATTTATCCTTTCGGAAGGAATCACATTTTTTACCATGAATCCCGGCAATTCCTTGTCAGGATAAAGAATATAACTGTTTTGATCTTTTCGGTAGAGCGCACTTTTCCTCAGACTTTTAAGAAGTTTAAGTACTTCATCGGCTTTGAGGTAACCGGCGCTGAGAACTGCGACCTGCCCTTCGAGCATTACACTCAGATAGTCCACGGCCGTACCTTTCTCCGGTGTGATACTGATCAGATTATAGGAGTGATATAAATTATCTTCTCGCTTGTTTGCGTCTATGGAATGCTCCAGAAATGGCAAGACAGTATCCGTAAATCGCACCAGTTCTGCTTTAGAAAGACTTATTTTCTTCCCGCTAAAACCTGATTTGTAGATCTGTTCGCGGTAGTTACTTCCGGAAGTTCCCAAACCTTCCATAATTCGCAATCGTTCGCCATCACTAAAAGACTTTTTGAGTCCGGCTTTGTGCGCTTCCAGCGTCTGAACTACCGACTTCATAAATTCGGAGATCTCTATGGAAATTTCAACCTCATCAGCGTCATTCGATTCAA
>JABDQM010000343.1 GCA_013042315.1 Flavobacteriaceae bacterium
TCAATGTCAACAATTTCACAGACAGTGTTAATTACACTCAAAGGCTGCAAACCCAGTTAAATCTGCCAAAAATGGAGGAAGGCGGATTAGACGTTGCCTGGCTGATTGTTTACACAGGACAGGATTCACTGACGCCCACTGCTTATGCTCGGGCGGAAGAAAATGCGATGGCAAAATTTGATGCCATCCATCGATTATGCGAGGAAATAGCGCCAGAAAAGATCGGATTAGCACTCAGCTCAGATGATGTGCGAAAACTACACGCTGAAGGTAAAAAAGTAGCCATGATCGGGGTGGAGAACGCCTATCCCATTGGGGAGGATCTGGCTAATTTTAAGAAATATCACGAAATGGGTGCCCGATACGTATCCCTCTCACATAACGGTCACAGTCAGTTCGCAGATTCAAACACAGGAGAAGCAGATAGTGTTTGGTTACATAATGGTTTAAGTGAACTAGGTAAAAAGGCTGTATATGAGATGAATAGACTTGGAATTATGATCGATATATCTCATCCGGCCAAGACATCCATAAAACAAATGTTTGAGCTGAGTAAAGCTCCTTTGATCGCTTCTCATTCTTCGGCCCGGGCCTTATGCGACCACAGTCGAAACCTCGATGACGAACAACTGCTCTGGTTAAAAGAAAACGGTGGTGTGGTTCAGACAGTTGCCTTTAGTTCCTATTTGAATACTGAAAAGGATAAAAAATATAAAGAGTACATGAAGGGTGTTTATCAGCAAGTAGCTGATTCTCTCGGAATTAATTGGTATGAAAGATCCCAATTCAGATCTCTGAGTCCTGAGCAGCGAGCTGAATTTATCGAAAATTACCCGAAGGTGATGGCAATAGGAAAAGAACTAGCGGCCACAAAAGCTGACGTACCCCCTGCTGTTGATGTATCCGATTTTGTAGATCACATAGATTATATGGTTAAGCTGATAGGGATTGACCATGTTGGGATAAGTTCCGATTTCGACGGGGGTGGCGGAATTGAAGGCTGGTCTGACGCCTCAGAAACCTTCAATGTTACTCTTGAACTGGTAAAAAGGGGATATTCCGAAGAACAGATCGCAAAGTTGTGGGGTGAGAATTTACTTCGCGTTCTCGATGAAGTCCAGGCCGTAGCTCAGGAGATGCAATAATTTAGTCGTCCTCCTCGTCTGCCAGGCGGTCTTTTACGTATTCAATTTTTGTTTTTCCGTGTGGAAGAGGTTTTCCGTCGGAATCAAGGTTGACCATTATAATATTGTCTACTGTGAGAATGGTTTCCCGGTTCATTTTATTTCGCGCCTCACATTTTAATACCAGGGATGATTTCCCAAATTTAATGACCTCTATCCCTATCTCTACAATGTCGCCCTGATGAGCTGTACTCATAAAATTGATTTCGGACATATATTTGGTTACTACCTTTTTGTTTTCCAACTGGATAATGCTATATAGTGCGGCCTCTTCGTCAATCCAGCTTAATAATCTACCTCCAAAGAGGGTTTGATTGGCATTTAAGTCTTCGGGTTTTACCCATTTTCTGGTGTGAAATCTCATAGTCAAAAATTTGACACAAAATTACCAATAATAGGACGGCTCTGGTAAAGTAAACACAATGGATTTAACCGAATTGTCAAATTGGTAATTCAAGAGCAGAATTATTATCAACTCCCATTTTAAGCAGCTTAAAAATCGAAGAGTTATGTTAAACTAATCCAAAGCATCCGTACTTTTATAGTGATTTTTAAGAATTTTGTTGAAAAGCGTAACCTATGATCCTTTTTGTCGACATGGATGAAGTAATGGCAGACACCTACACTGCCCATATTGAGTATTACAACAAGGAATTTGGTGAAAGTCTTAGCAAGGAAGAATGTATGGGCCATGAAGTCTGGCAAAAGGTGCCTGAAGAGAGAAGGGATAGCATTTGGCAGCACTATTATGCCGAAGGCTTTTTCAGGGGCCTGAGGCCTATGCCTAGCAGCATTGAAGTTCTTAAAGAATTAAATGAAAAATACGCCTTATACGTTGCTTCTGCGGCCATGCAATTTCCCAATTCCTTGCTCGAAAAGCATCAATGGCTCGATGAATACTTTCCTTTTATTCATTGGAAGAATCGAATTCTTTGTGGGGATAAAAAGATTCTCAGGGGTGATATCCTCATTGACGATCGGAGTCATAACCTGGAAAATTTTATAGGACGACCCCTAATCTACACTTCTCCACACAACATTCACACCAATCACTTCGAAAGGGTCAATAGCTGGGAAGAAATAGCTAAAGAATTGCTGTAAGATCAATGTCCATTGTTCATAAAGCCGTTAACAAGTAATTAATTTTTGCGAAATGCCCCCTCGAGGATTTTCTAATTTTATTAAAACTTCAAAGATGAACGATAGATCTACCGAGCTTCTGAGGTTTCGTCCTTTATTGCCAAATGCGCGGGTCACCGATGAAATGAGTCGGGATGAACAATTTCAAAACGCTACTTTACGACCGATTATCAAATTTCAGAATACACTTTTGATTGCAGCGTTCCGGAATTACGTTCAAAAGCACAAGAATTTCTTTCACGGACTTACCTTGCCTAAAAAGCTCGAATATATTGAGCATGCCATCCAGAAAGACATGAAATTCAGAAATTCGCTTAAGGGAATGGTCATAGGGCAATTCACCGTAGAGGAATATGAAAACTATATTCTGAATTCCTCAGCCCTCAATAAACGAATGATGAATATGGTGATTGAGCGACTGAAAGATCAGGTTCAGTTGTTTGAGCTCGCCCCCTTATCACAATAAGGATTCGCCGTTGAGATTTGTAGTGAGAATTTCACTCATCAGATCAAAATAAGGCCGGATAGTCCTGAAGGAATCGTCAACCGTGGAAATGAATTCAGGAGACAAGACCTCTTTGTCGGTAAAGTTGCGGACGAAGATGAATTGTTTTTTTCGAATGAGGTCGATATCAGGATGTTCCTTGTCAAAACCTTTAGGTGCTGTTTTAAGTTCCTCCCCTTCCAGTTTCCCCCAAACATCTTTAAATTTTTTGTTCTGTATGATATTCCGGAATTCCCCGGCATTCTCCTCCAGTTCTTTGCGAATTCGCAGCAGGTCTTCCTTGTTAGGCTCCCAAAATCCGGCAGCGATAAAGGTCTCCCCGGGCTTAATCCTTAAATAATATCCTCCTCTCAAGGCACTTCCGGCCCTGCTAAAAGATCCCGCGAAATGGGTTTTATAGGGTGTTTTGTCCTTGGAAAAACGCACATCCCTGTAAATACGAAACATCTTAAATTTATCAATCTCGTCATGTTGTTTCATCCGTTCCATGAGTGACATAAAAAACTCTTTGACGTTTTTTTCGTGTTCCTTGAATTCTTTTTTGTTTTCCTGAAACCAGTCGCGGTTATTGTTGACAGACAATGTTTTAAGGAATTCGAGGGATTTTTTGCCAATTCTGTTAGTCTCCATAAAGTTTAGGTCTTTTGAAGTTTTGTAATAAAGTTAACCTTTTTAAAGAAGGTCCTTTTTAATTATTGGTTAATTTTAGTTTGCAAATAAATACCATGGACAGAAAGGCGATCATCAATAAAATCAGGCAAAATAAGATTCAACCGAACCTCAAATTCAGGCTCAAAAGGGAAACGGAGGCCTTTACCGACCTGTTATTTCTCTCTCTTTTCGACATAGAAACGCCTTTTGAAGAAAATCTTCCGGAACTGGAAAAGCGATTCGACTTGCTCGTAAAACTAGCCTGCTGGGATCCTGATAAATTGTGTTCCTCTATTTGGGAGGAATATTTTCAGTCCCTGCCTAAAATACTTGAGAAACTGAATTTAGATGCCGAGGCCATAGCAGCTTGTGACCCGGCCTCCCTTTCTATTGAAGAGGTCTATCTGGCCTATCCGGGATTTTATGCCATAGCCATCTACCGCCTGGCTCATGAATTGTACAAAAAGAAATTTCCCCTTGTCCCCAGATTGATGACCGAATATGCCCACAGGCAAACCGGTGTTGATATCAATCCAGGAGCTCATATCGGGAAATCATTCTTTATTGATCATGCCACCGGGGTCGTTATCGGAGAAACAGCCGTAATCCATGATCACGTAAAAATCTATCAGGGGGTTACTCTTGGAGCTCTGTACGTAACCAAAAGTCTTAGCAATACAAAAAGACACCCAACTATTGAGGACAATGTCACTATTTATGCCAATGCCACTATCCTGGGAGGAGAAACTGTTATTGGGGCAAATTCCATAATAGGCGGAAACGCCTGGCTCACGGGCTCTGTCCCTCCCAATTCAAAAGTTTATCACACCCCCGAAATTGAAATCAGAACACAGGACAATGTCATTTAATCTTACGGATCTTATAGGAAATACACCTCTGATAAAGTCTAAAGTTATAAATGACAATCCAGCGGTGG
>JABDQM010000345.1 GCA_013042315.1 Flavobacteriaceae bacterium
GCTAAATTTGGGTATACCAACCCGACCAATAAAACTATCACCGTTTCACCGGAGTCTAGTTACATCTTCCTGAGTGATAAAATAGAAGATTCTGAGTTTGACGGAATTCAAAAGATTCAGGGAATTATGTCCTTTGAACCAGGAACGCATGATAATGTTTTATCCGTTGTCTTCGCAGATAATGGCCATGCCAAATGGACCGTCGCATTTGGCGGCTCCAGCGATCAAAAGATAAGGGCGACATTAAATTCTCCGGTATGCGAAGGCGATCCGTTTATAGTGCCTGTAATAGGTCCGGGAAATGGTAAAACCGAAGGGTATATAAGTCCTGAGCTAATTTCACTTGCCGCAGGTACTGCAGGGGATACTCCATCGTCCCTGATTTACCAGATCAGTCCGGAAGAAAAAGTACTCATTCAAATTATCCCTTTTGATGGTAAAACCCAGGACGTCATTGATTTACTGATCAACACCTTCGGTCTTCAGTACAGTGCACAGACCAACATTTCAGATTTTATCGTTGACCCTGCAGTAATCATTTCTGAGGGTTTGGCCGCTATAGATGTTTTGTTTCCTATAAACAAAATACTTCCTCCACCTCCTCCCGCTCCTCCTCTTCCGTCACTTACAGACTATCCTGAACTTATTAAGTCGGTTCAGGCTCTCTATACCCCATTTACTTCTGGGAAAGATGAAGCTACCGGGGATGCTGTTAGCCAGGCCGATAGTGTTCAAAAGTCGGATATTGTCCGTCGCTCCTTTCGTATTGTAGAAGGGGAAGAAAGTATTGCCGTAGATGGAAAAGGGGTTGATATAGTGGTCTTCTCCAATAGTTTTGATGCCAACCCTCCGGAAGCAGGACAGCCCACAAATGAAGCCATTGACGTAGGGAACGGAGATCTGCCGGGTATCGCAGGAAATGGTAACCCTAACGGTTACAACACACCGGTAAACGTGATTAAGGAATACCCTTATACCTTCGGACAATTATCAGATGAGGGAAGGGCAATGCTGCAAATCGTGCACGATATTGCCCCTGCTGCCAATCTGGCGTTCCGAACAGCCGTCCTTTCTCCCAGAGATTTTGAATTGGGCATAAAAAATTTAATTCCAACGGTAAATACGATCGCCATGGACGACGTCACTTTCCCCGGGGAACCAGCGTTCGAAATAAGTAATATTGGAAAGGCAATAAAAGAATTCACGGATGCAGGAAATTACTATTTTACTTCAGTAGGAAATTTTTCCAACGCAGCCTTTCAGTCAGTTTTTGTTTCGGCTGACGGGGTAGATTTGCCTGAATTCGTGCCTGATAATGGAACGGTAGCTCACGCCTTCGACGGTGTAGACAATATATATCAGAGATTTAGTGTGAAAAGTGGAGAAACTTATCTGATCGTACTGCAGTGGAAGGACGATTTTGCCTCACAGGAGAACGTTTTAGGAGCAAAAAACGATTTTGATTTTTGGGTAGTTGACGATGAGCAGCGCTTATTGGTAGGCAATAATTATTACAATGATAATGATACGGATATTACAGAAGACGGTAAGGATCCGATTGAGTACATCACCTTTAAGGCTCTCGCTGATGGTGAGGCTAATTTTATGATTACAAGTGCTAACGGAGACCCGGGTGCGGTTCCATTCAGATATATCATCTTTGTGAAAAACAACCTGGAAGTTCTTGAATTTTTCGACGGTGCCCCGACCATTACAGGACATGCACTGGCACCTGAAGCCCTGGCTATTGGGGCAGTCGACTTTCGTAAGGCTGATGCTCCTGAACCACAGGGATTTTCATCCTTCGCCGGCACACTTTCAGACGGATCTACCCCTCAGGTGGCATTATCCTCTTATGATGGTGTTAATACCAATGTAACGACTATAGGGCAGAACGAGGTAAATGGTATTCCTGTTGACGACGATGACTTTAAAAATTTCTTTGGTACTTCTGCTTCGGTAGTGCATGTAGCAGCAGCCTTTGCCTTAATGGAATCTGCACTTCCTGCCTGGTATGGTCCAAATCCGGCAGTGGATATACTACAACTTTTTAAGGATAATGCCGATAAGGTGGGTAATGAAGCTCAATTGGGAGATGGAATTGTCAATGCAGAGAATGCCTTTAAAGCCATAGCAACTCAGACAGGTGTAATCAGTGACTTTACTATCGAATTCACTTCGGAAGAAGGATCAGTGATCAGTGCTGATGAATTTGAACTCACTATCAATGGGGACTTCTTTCCAGAAGATCCGACGGTTTTCTTTGGAGAGAATGAATTACCCATTGTCTTTTATGACCCTGAAAATCCTTCAGAGATAAAAGTGCTGGTTGGACCTTTTACGGGCAACGATCCGGTTACTGTATTTACAAACGCTACGGTTCCCCTGGGTACGGATGGTGGAAATTCTAACCCTGTTTATTTATTAGACGATGGAACTATAGCGATCAATGTAATAGCTGGAGATATCGACATAGAATACGGCCAGGACTACGACTTTAGTTTTACCGTTGAAGGACTTCCAGAAGGGGTTACTTTCGAAAGTCTCGGACTACCGGATATTATTTATACCACAGCAGCAACACCCCCATTTCCAAAAATTGGGAATTACGTCATCTTTCCATCTTTTGATCTAGAAAATGCGAGTCCTGATCAATTGACCGCTTTGGAAGCATATGTTGTTAATTTTAAAAGCGGATCTCTTTCGGTTGCTAAAAAGGACCTTGAAATTGTTCCTGAGCCGGTGGAGGTTACCTATGGTGAGGCTATCAATTTAAATTTGAACTATAATTACGACAATACGAATATCTCGGACAACGCTGCATTCTTATCATCCATCTCAGAGGCCCATTCCGCCGATTTCTTTCCTGAGAACTCTCTTGCGCTGATCAATGGTTTTAAAGCCCTGGTCAACGATGAGCAGCTGGCCATATTGAACCTACTGGAGGATGGTAGCTGGATTTCTACCGAGAGGACACTACAGAATGGCTTTAAAGCCCTGGTGAATGAAATGAATCTGGTCAATCTCAATACGTCACATTTTGATGATTATTCTGATTATCTGACCAATGGATTCAAGGCACTTGTCAATGATTTTAAGGCCCTGGTGAATAGTGAAGACCTCTTTAATGGGAATGCCTCGTTCGGCTCTATTCAAAATGGGTTCAAAGCCCTTGTAAATGACAGTGACGTGGGTGGTGAGGCAGATTTGAACGACTACTCTGAAGTCTTTGCCATCGTTTACGATGGAGATGATGACACCCCTATTTCAAGATTTTATTCTCTGAATTTGATAACCGGACTCGATGTTACTCCGTCTCCGGAAGTTCACTCCTCTTTCCCAGGGACTATACTCGATCCTATTGCCTATAACTTTAACATCACTTACAGGCCGGGTACGATTATCGTGAATCCAGCCGGTCTTGATATCTCAATAGGTGACCTTGTGATTGATCAGGGGGAAGACATAGACCCCTCCTTAATAGACATTAGTATCGAGGGATATGAATACGATGAGACTTTGGAGGACGTATTTCCCGAGGGTGTTCCCTATCTATTTAAAGATGCCAACGGTGTGGCTTATACTCCAGGAGCATCCGGAATCTTTTTTATTACCGTTCAGGATCCACAGAATTACAATATCACCTACGAACGGATCGGTGTACTTTATATTAATCCGGGTGGTGATCAGTTGCGTAAGATAAGAACCTATCTGGACTGTGTGGAGGAAAATTTTGGTGATCCGGACGGACTCAATTATATAGCGCATTACCGATATATAAATCCGAATGATGAAACCATTTATATTCTGGAGGGTCCTGAGAATCAACTCACGGGTCCGGCTTCTAACAGTGGAGGACTTCCCTTTATATTCCTTCCCGGAGAAAATACTTTCGAGATCCGATTTGACGGAGATACTCTTAAATGGGAGCTGACCAGCAGGGATAGTACGCATAAGAGTTCTACAACCTCTCAGGCCAATTCTAATTCGAACCGCTGTGATGCAGGTTTTATAACTGAACAGTTTTTTACGAACTTCTTTATCATATATCCCAACCCGGTAAATGGTACGTTATTTATCGATCAGAATCTACCTGAACGGGTTACCCTCGATATCTTCGATATATTTGGCATCTTACATCTGTCATCAACCTTAGACGGGAGATCAGGGCCTCTTACCCACGATATCAACATGAGTGCCTATAACAACGGAATGTATATTCTTCGTTTTAGCATGCAGGATGACGTTCAGGTGTATACCGTTATAAAAGAATGATAAAAAGAGAAAAAGTAATAAATAATAGCAAGAGCCATACCGTCAGAATTTTTCTGATGGTGGCTTTGTTATTATTCTCTTTTTGGCCTCGGGCACAGCAATCACAAATAGATAGTTTAAAGTATATCCTGGAAAAGGGATCAAGGGACGCAACGGCGGTTAATACTTTAAACCAACTGAGTCTTGCTGTCCTTTCAAACGAGGATATTGAGAAAGCAATTGCATACGCTAAGGAGGCGAATAAACTTGCCGCTGATATTAACTACGATTCCGGGCAGGCATTGGCTCAAAAATATATTGGCCTGGGATATTATTACCAGGGGGACTACCTGGCTGTAATGGACCATTGGTCCCAATCCTTAGAAAGTTATAAAAAGGTTAGGGACACCAGTGGAATGGCTAACATTCTAAACAATCTAGGAGGAGTGTATTTAAGTCAGGGCGGTAGTGATAAAGCCTTAGATTATTATCTACAATCACTTTATTACGCTGAAAAGGTAAAGGATACTTTCAGGATCACTTCAGTCTTGCCCAACATTGGTGCAGTATACGGTGACCTCAAAGATTACGACAAAGCCCTGGAATACTTCGAGCGCATGGAAAAGTACCTCCCTGGAATTGAAAACCCTCAGATCACTACATACTATTACATGGGTCTGGGTGAAATCTATAATAAGTCACAAAAGTATGATCGAGCTCTGGAAGCCTATCAGTGGGCCTTACCCTTAACTGAGAACACATCAGACTACGCTCATATTTTGAAAGAAATGGGAGTGATCGAAAACGCTTTGGGTAACCGGGATAAAGCCATTGACTATTTAAATTTATCTTATAAGACCTCCAAAGATAAAAATCAGCAACTGGAGACACTTAACGCACTAATAGGGTTGGGTGGGATGTATAAAAATACAGACTTTAAAAAAGCTGTTAGTTTATACGAAGAGGCAGAATTACTGGCTTTTGAATTACAGACCAGCAAAGGATTAAGAGATATTTATAAAGGATTATCTGAAACCCATGCGGGTATGGGAAATTATAATAAAGCCTATGAATATCAAACTAAATTTCAAGCGCAAAAAGATTCCATATACAACATGGAAACTGACGATAAGATTAGGGGATTGCAGTTCGATTTTGAAAACCAGCAAAATCAAGATAAAATAGGCCTCTTAAACAAGGAAAAAGAGATAGCCACCTTGCAGGCAAAACGTCAGAAATACGTTATCTATGGTACTAATCTTTCACTGATCCTGGTCTTTGTTATGGCTGTCGGAGCGTATAGCCGATATAAATATGTTAAAAAGACAAACAGGATCATTGAAGAAGAGAAAGACCGATCAGAAAAACTCTTGCTCAATATCCTCCCGGAAGAGACCGCCCGGGAACTGAAAGAAAAGGGTAAAGTTGCCGCCAAACGCTTCGAATCTGTAACCATTCTCTTCTCAGATTTTAAAGGCTTTACTTCCCATGCACAGAATTTGAATCCGGAAGTTCTGGTAAAAAGCGTTGATTATTACTTCTCCCGCTTCGACAAAATCATGGATAAATACGGCCTGGAAAAGATCAAAACCGTTGGCGATGCCTATATGTGCGCCGGAGGACTTCCCTTTCCCTCCTCTGATCACCCCTTTAAAATGATAGAGGCCGCTATAGAAATGGCCGCTGTGATGGAAGAAATAAAAATTAATCCGAAGGAGGATATAGTGCCTTTTGATGTTAGAATCGGAATCAACACAGGCACTGTGGTTGCCGGAGTAGTGGGATTGAACAAATTTGCCTACGACATCTGGGGGGATGCGGTCAACGTGGCATCGCGAATGGAAACTAAGTCGGAACCCGGAAGAA
>JABDQM010000348.1 GCA_013042315.1 Flavobacteriaceae bacterium
TGGAGGCTCATCATCAGAAAGTGATTGAGCTGGTATATTTTAAAGGATATACCCATCGTGAGGCACACAAGCTGATGGGTGTCCCACTGGGCACATTTAAATCTTATGTACGCCAGGCCCTGATACAGCTCCGGGCCAACTACCCCCTGACTCTTTTCTTTTTATCAATATGTTTAGATGTAATTGATCATGGATAGGAAAACAATATTAGAAAAAGGATTATTGCTCAATTATCTATTGGGTGAGCTAAACGCGAAGGATGAAGAATTGATCGAGAGCGCATTACAGCAAGACAAAGTCCTGCAGCAGGAATTCCAAAAACTCGAATCTGATTTTGAGCGCATGGCACTGGAAAATGCTATCGATCCACCTCAACGGGTAAAAAAATCACTTGAGAAAGCGTTAAGTAAGGACAGTGACAGTACAGGCACTCCTGTTAAGTCGCTGAATAGCTCAGGTGCCTTTAATCCAGCCAGATTACTTGTAGCAGCCAGTCTGGCGGCTATTTTTGCCCTTACTTCATTCTGGTTTTACAATCAATGGCAGACTGCAGAAGAAAATATCAGACTAGCCAGGCAAGAAAAAGAGCAACTGCAGGAATCCCTTCAAAAATTATCCGAGGAGATGCAGGAGGTGAATGCAATGTATGCGCAGCTCAATGATAAGGATGTGATTCCACTTCTCCTTAAAGGGAATACGCTTGCTCCTGAAGCCAGGGCTGTTGCCTTTGTCAATCACAAAAATAAATCTGTGGTGGTCAATCCTAAAGCCTTGCCTGCCTTGTCTGAAGAAGAAACTTATCAGATGTGGGCCGATGTAGATGGTGAAATGATCAGTATGGGTCTTCTTCCCACGGATAAGGATCTTGTGGCACTGACCTATATCGATAAGGCTGAATCCTTAAATATCACCATTGAACCAAAAGGCGGGAATGATCATCCAACCGTAGAACGACTTATTTCTAATATCTATTTGTAGGGTTTATGAGAATGTAGTGCCACTACTATTTCTCCGCCGGGATGCCGTAAAGGTCGAAATCGGAAGCCTCTGTAATCGTTATTCGGGCGAAATCACCTTGTTTGAGGTAGTATTTTGAGGCATCTATCAGTACTTCGTTATCCACATCGGGAGAATCAAATTCTGTCCGGCCCACAAAGTAATTTCCTTCCTTTCGGTCAATGATACATCTAAAAGACTTCCCAATCTTTTCCTGGTTGAGTTCCCAGGATATCTGCGCCTGCAGTTCCATGATCTCATTAGCCCTTTGCTGTTTGACCTCTTCAGGAACGTCGTCTTCCAGGGAATAGGCATGAGTATTCTCTTCATGGCTATAGGTAAAGCATCCTAGTCGTTCGAAACGCATCTCACGAACCCAGGATTTGAGCGTTTCAAAATCAGACTCCGTTTCCCCGGGATACCCAACAATAAGTGTAGTTCTGATCGCCATCCCCGGTACGGCCTCCCTGAACTCCCTGAGAAGGCGAGTCGTTTTTTCCTGAGTTGTTCCCCGGCGCATACTCTTTAATATACGATCGGAGATATGCTGGAGGGGGATGTCGATATAGTTACATATTTTGGGCTCTTCCCGCATCACCTCCAGTACATCCATTGGAAAACCGGTTGGGAAAGCGTAGTGCAGGCGTATCCATTCTATCCCTTCCACCCCGGCCAGTGCCCTGAGCAATTCGGCCAGATTTCGCTTTTTGTAGAGGTCGAGACCGTAATAGGTCAGATCCTGCGCAATCAGAATAAGTTCTTTAACCCCTTTTGCTGCTAAATTCGTTGCTTCATTTACGAGGCTTTCTATCGGAGTACTCCGGTGCTTACCTCTCATGATGGGAATAGCGCAAAACGAACACGGCCGGTCACAACCTTCAGCAATCTTCAGATAAGCGTAGTTTTTAGGAGTTGTCGTAAGTCGCTCTCCCAGTAATTCATGTTTATAGTCGGCTCCCAGTGCCTTGAGTAGGTTTGGCAGGTCGGTTGTACCGAAATAGGCATCCA
>JABDQM010000365.1 GCA_013042315.1 Flavobacteriaceae bacterium
GATGTAGCCATCATTGGGGAGAATGTGTTGGTAGAGAAAGGGGAAGACCTCCGAATTGCCGAAAAGCTTGGTTTTTCAAAATGCCGCGTCTCCCTTGCTGTTCCTAAGTCGACTAAGTACAAATCGATTGAGGATCTAGAGGGTAAAAGAATTGCAACCTCTTATCCCAATACCGTAGAAGCGTATTTAAAGAAGAAGGGAATAGAAGCCGAAATGCATATTATTAGTGGATCGGTTGAAATTGCACCGAACATCGGCCTGGCCGATGCCATCTGCGATATCGTTTCCAGTGGAAGCACACTATTTAAGAACAACTTAAAGGAGGTAGAAAAAATCCTAACCAGCGAGGCTGTACTCGCAGTATCCCCAAAAATTGGTTCAGAAGAAGAGGAAGTACTATCTCAGCTACAATTTCGCATTCGCTCGGTGCTTGCCGCAAGACTGTCCAAATACGTGCTTATGAACGCGCCCAACGACCGAATAGACACCATTTTAAAATTGCTTCCGGGAATGCGGAGTCCAACCGTTCTGCCTCTGGCCGAAGAAGGATGGAGTTCTGTACACACGGTGATCAATAAGGACAAATTCTGGGAGGTAATTGACGAATTAAGACAAGCAGGGGCTGAAGGAATTCTGGTATGTCCTATCGAAAAAATGGTAATATAATTTCTTATGAAAAAGTATTTTAACCCGGAACGCACCGATTGGGAAAGCTTGCTTTCTCGTCCAACTCAGACCGTTGATGACATTGAGCAAACGGTGCAAACCATTTTTAAGGCAGTTAGAGACAGGGGTGATGAGGCTGTTAATGAATACACTGCGAAGTTTGACGGGGTTAAGCTCAATTCTTCTTTGGTGGATCGTCAGACTTTGGCTGCGGCTGCCGAAGCCCTGGACGATTCTTTGAAAAAAGCCATTCAAAAGGCCTATACCAATATCTGGAAATTTCACGAAGCCCAAAAAACCCAAAAGGTTGAAGTTGAAACTTCTGAGGGAGTTCAGTGCTGGCAAGAGAAAAAACCAATACAGAAAGTGGGATTGTATATCCCCGGAGGAACAGCACCTTTATTTTCGACCATCCTCATGTTGGCTATTCCGGCAAAACTAGCCGGTTGCAGTGAAATCGTGATGTGTAGTCCGCCTGACAAGAACGGCAACCTACCCGATGTTGTTTTGTATACAGCGGGGCTCTGCGGAATCACGAAAGTGTTTAAAGTAGGCGGAATACAGGCAGTAGCTGCGCTTACTTTTGGCACACAGACCATCCCAAAGGTATTTAAGATCTTCGGTCCGGGAAATCAATATGTCACGGTTGCCAAACAACTGGCCACCCGTTACGGTGTCTCTATAGACATGCCCGCAGGCCCTAGTGAACTTCTTGTGATGGCAGATGAAACCGCAGTTCCTGAATTTGTCGCCTCCGATTTGTTGAGTCAGGCCGAACACGGAATCGATAGTCAGGTAATCATGGTAACCACTTCAAAGAAATTAGTAGGGGAGGTAGAAGAAGAAGTGATGTCTCAGCTGGAGGAGCTGCCCAGGAAAGAGATAGCTAAAAAGGCCATCGCGAATAGCAAACTGATCTATGTTCCCACTTCAGAGATTGCCGTTGATTTGATCAATGAATACGGCCCTGAACATTATATTCTGTGTGTGGCAGATGAGGATTATTTTCTTGAGAACACCTATAATGCCGGTTCTGTTTTTATTGGAAATTATACCCCTGAAAGTGCGGGAGATTACGCTTCAGGTACAAATCACACCCTGCCAACCAATGGGTATGCCAAACAATACAGCGGGGTAAACCTCGACAGTTTTCTAAAAAGTATCACCTTCCAGAAAATCTCAGAGAAAGGGCTTTTAGATTTGGGCGAGACCATTGAAATCCTGGCAGAAGCAGAGGGGCTGCAAGCCCATAAGAATGCGGTAACACTTCGCTTGGCGCGAATTCAAAATTCGATTAAAGCGGATATTTAAAATGGCTACTGAAAACGAAATATCACTATTTGATCTACAGAGTCTGGTGAGGGCAAACGTCATGAAGATGACGCCTTATTCCTCGGCCAGGGATGAATACGTGTCTGATGGTTCAGAAAAAGTTTTTCTCGATGCTAATGAAAATCCATTTGAAAATGGGTTAAACCGATATCCTGATCCAAGGCAGCGAAAGTTGAAATCTGAGTTGGCTAAGAGGAAGGGAGTAAGGGAAAATCAAATTCTATTAGGTAATGGCAGCGACGAGGTTTTAGATCTGCTCTTCCGCGCATTTTGCGAACCAGGAAAGGACAAAGTGATCACAGTGCCGCCAACCTACGGGATGTATGGAGTTCTAGCCGCATTAAATGATGTGACTAACGAAAAAGTGGAAATGAAAGCTGATTTCACTTTAAACCTCAAGGCCATCTACCAAGCCCTAGACGCAAATACAAAGCTTGTCTTTATTTGTTC
>JABDQM010000374.1 GCA_013042315.1 Flavobacteriaceae bacterium
CGGAATATGTACATGTAATGGATGATATTTTTTTAGCTTTAGATAAAAACCACATTGATGAACACACAAAAAAAGATGTACTTGCTATTCTATGGTCTTTAAAAGACATGATAATAGCGAAATAAAAAGCAAAAGCAACCAATAAGTAATTAAAAAAGCCTGCTTTTATTTAAGCAGGCTTTTTTATTATTTTCTAATGAAATCCAGAAATTTAAACTAACATCGTCACCGGATTTTCAATATATTCTTTTAAGGTTTGAAGGAATTGCGCTCCTGTAGCACCATCAACTGTTCTATGGTCACAAGCCAAAGATAATTTCATGGTATTACCAACTACTATTTGTCCTTCTTTAACCACTGGTTTTTGAATGATATTCCCAACTGATAAAATTGCTGAATTCGGTTGATTAATAATTGATGTAAAGCTCTCTATACCGAACATACCTAAGTTAGACACTGTAAACGTACTTCCTTCCATTTCAGCAGGCGTAAGTTTTTTGTTTCTAGCTCTTCCTGCAAAATCTTTGACAGCGGCTCCAATTTGAGGTAATGATTGCTCATTAGCAAACTTCACCACAGGAACTACTAAACCATCTTCCACAGCCACAGCTACACCAATATGCACATGGTTATTAAGTCGCATTTTATCGGCAAACCATTGTGAGTTTACTTGCGGATGCTTTTTTAACGCTAAGGCACAAGCTTTAACAATCATATCGTTATACGATATTTTTGTGTCTGGAATGGTATTAAATTGCGTACGGAATGCAATAGCATTATCCATATCGAACTCCACATTTAAATAATAATGTGGTGCTGTAAATTTTGATTCTGCTAATCGTTTAGCAATCACTTTACGCATTTGAGAATTTGGTTTCTCATCAAAATCTTCTTGACCTGCTGGTACAAACTTACCAACCGCAGCAGCTGAAGATACAGCCGAAGGAGTAAAGTTTTCTACATCACGCTTTATGATTCTCCCATTTTCTCCAGATCCAGTAATTTGAGATAAATTGAAACCTTTTTCCTCTGCCATTTTCTTCGCTAACGGAGACACGTATAGTCTTCCATTCGAAGTATTTGGCACTGGACTTGAAGCATTAACTTTTTCCTCCTTTTTAGGCGGAGTAATTTGTTTAGGTTCTTCCTTAATAGCCACAGGCTCTTCCTTCTTTGCCGTACCTGCATCCACGCTAAAATTAGAAGCTATCCCGGAAACATCTGTTCCCGCAGGACCAATAATAGCTAGAAGTGAATCAATCTTTGCAGATTCACCTTCATTTATTCCAACGTACAACAAGGTACCTGATTGAAAAGATTCAAACTCCATTGTAGCCTTATCTGTTTCAATTTCTGCCAATATATCACCTTCACTAACTTCATCTCCAACCTTTTTTAACCAAGAGGCTACAGTACCTTCTTCCATCGTGTCACTCAAACGAGGCATCGTCACAACTGTTACACCTTCAGGAACCTCAACATTACTTGATGATTCCGTTGCTAGTTCTTCTTCTTTTACTGGTTCCTTAGCTTCAGACTTTGGTGCTTCAGACGTTACATTTAAAAGACCAGAAATATCTTCGCCTTTTTCACCAATAATTGCCAATAGGGAATCTACCTTGGTTGTTTCTCCTTCTTGAACACCAATATGAAGTAAAGTTCCTTCGTGAAAGGACTCAAACTCCATCGTTGCCTTATCCGTTTCTATTTCTGCCAATATATCACCTTCACTTACGACGTCACCAACTTTCTTCAACCAAGTAGCTACTGTTCCTTCTTCCATGGTATCGCTCAGACGAGGCATATTAATTATTTCTGCCATACCTTATAATTTATGTTGAATAAATGGATAATTATCTTGCTCATACACCACATCGTACATGACGTTCTTTTCTGGGAATGGTGATTCTTCGGCAAACTTTTCGCATTCTAATACTAAATCTTTCACACGCTTATCAATCACTTTTATATCGTCTTCAGTCGCATATTTCTTTTCTAAAATAACCTTTCTAATCTGAGTGATTGGATCGATTTTTTTGTATTCTTCAACCTCATCTTTAGTACGATAATGTTGTGCATCACTCATAGAATGACCTCTATATCGATATGTTTTTAACTCCAAGAAGGTTGGCCCACCACCTTTTCTAGCTCTTTGAATGGCTTCATCAAAAGCCTCAGCCACTTTAATAGGATTCATTCCATCTACAGGACCACATGGCATTTCATACCCAAGCCCTAATTTCCAAATATCTTCATGGCTCGCCGTTCTTGCAACCGAAGTTCCCATGGCGTAACCGTTATTTTCACAAACAAATACCACCGGCAAATTCCAAAGCATCGCTAAATTAAATGTTTCGTGCAATGAGCCTTGACGTGCAGCACCATCACCAAAACAACACAAGGTAACCGCATCACTACCATGATACTTATCTCCAAATGCCATTCCAGCTCCTAAAGGAATTTGACCACCTACAATTCCGTGACCTCCGTAAAATCTAAACTCTTTCGAAAAAATATGCATTGAACCTCCAAGACCTTGAGAGGTTCCAGTGGCTTTTCCATACAATTCTGCCATCACACGTCTTGGATCTACTCCCATTCCAATAGGTTGAACATGATTTCGGTAAGCAGTAATCATTTTATCTTTTGTCAAATCCATAGCATGTAAAGCTCCAGCTAATACGGCTTCTTGACCATTATACAAATGAAGAAAACCTCTTACTTTCTGCTGAATATAAACAGCTGCTAACTTATCCTCAAATTTTCTCCAAAACAGCATGTCTTCATACCATTTTAAATATGTTTTTTTAGTGATTTTTTGCATCGACCAATATTGTGTTTTAATTATGCGAG
>JABDQM010000376.1 GCA_013042315.1 Flavobacteriaceae bacterium
CAAAGAAAGAAGCTACAGTAGAGGATAAATTAAGGGCTCTTTACGATCTTCAACTCATCGATTCAAGAGTAGACGAAATTCGCAATGTAAGGGGGGAATTACCCCTTGAAGTGGAAGATCTGGAAGATGAAGTACTTGGACTAAAGACCAGGATGGATAAGTTAAAAACAGATCTGGAGACCATTAATTACGAGATAACTGCTAAAAAGAATCTCATAGACGAGGCAAAGGTTCTTATCAAAAAGTATGCTGAACAGCAGAAAAACGTAAGAAATAGCCGCGAGTTTAATTCTTTAGCCAAAGAAGTTGAATACCAGGAACTGGAGATCCAGTTGGCTGAGAAAAACATCAAGGGATTTAAGGCACAAATAGAGCAGAAGAAGGAGGTAATTGCTGATACTAAAGAAAAGCTGGCCGAACGCGAAGCGCACCTCAAGCATAAAAAGAATGAACTGGACGCAATCCTTGCCGAAACTGAAAAAGAAGAGAAGGCCCTGCTGGCGCAATCTGGAAAATTTGAGAAGCAGATCGAAGAGCGCCTGGTAAAAGCTTATAAGCGAATTCGCACGAACGTTAAAAATGGCCTGGCAGTTGTTCCCATTGAAAGAGGAGCTTCCGGCGGATCGTTTTTTACAATCCCACCACAGGTGCAGGTAGAAATCGCATCGAGAAAAAAAATCATCACTGACGAACACAGTGGACGTATATTGGTTGATCCTATCCTCGCTGAAGAAGAGCAGGAAAAAATGCATAAAATGTTTGACAAGATTTAATTAATCTCACCCTATTAAATCGCAAGCCATCTTTCGGGATGGCTTTTTTTATACTTTTGATTCATAAGGGTTATGTTATGCGGCAGTTCAAACTTTTACTGATTTTTGTTTTATTGATCAACTATACGATGTATTCACAGGATCTCAGTTCTTACCGCTGGAAAAATCGGATTCTCCTTTTATGTGATTCAGGTGAAGGGCTGGAAAAGAGCAAATCTCAGCTCAAACTGTTTAGATCCTATCAAAAGGAGTTGGAAGAACGTGATCTTATTATTTTGATTTACGATGGCAACACCATAAAAGACCAGAAATTCAGGACCGTTTCAGGAGCTTCCAAAAAAGAAATCAAATTTGATCAAGAAGGGTTATACCTAATTGGAAAAGATGGGGGAGTTAAACTTGAATCCGGATTTTACACTGACCCTATTGCTATTTTTGATTTGATAGACAGCATGCCTATGAGGCGCGCGGAAATGAGAAGAAAAAACAATCCGTAATTCTTTTATCCCTTTTTCATGAGGAGATGAAGAATCCTATCCTCCACCTCTTTGCTTTGCCACTGCTTTTCAATATCCGGCATTTTCATGACCTCCTGCATGATGGCTTCCTGAAAGTCTCCGATAGCCAGTGCCTCAGAATAGGACCTGTCAGAAAAAGTTACTCTGGAATACGTAGGTTCCCATAAGTCGGGATGTTTCTCTGCAAACCACTTCTCGATCTTCTTCTGTAAGAGAAATGAGGGATCGGCGGTCTTACGACTCATCTCGATAAAATTACGGTAACTCAACTCGGCGATAGCGTCTGCGTTGGGTTTTCTTTGTTTTTGAAAGGTCTGGAAAATAGTCTCCCAGTCATCTCCAAATTGCTTTATAATCTTATTAAGGGAATAAATATCCTCAAAACCGGCATTCATTCCCTGGCCATAAAACGGGACTATAGCATGAGCTGAATCCCCTACCAGGGCCACCTTATCCCAGTATGTCCAGGGATAACATTTCATAGTTACCATGGCACTGGTGGGGTTTTTAAAAAAATCCCGGGCCAGATTCTCTATGTCCTGCATTACGTTCGGAAAATAGGTGGTAAAAAACTCCTTTGCCTCTTTTTTGGTCGTGATCTTTTCAAAAGATACCTCTCCTTCGAACGGGAGAAAAAGGGTGCAGGTAAAACTCCCGTCGAGATTGGGCATGGCGATAAACATAAATTTTCCTCTGGGCCAGATGTGAAATGAATGCTTGTCGAGTTTATGAGATCCGTCTTTATTAGGGGGAA
>JABDQM010000384.1 GCA_013042315.1 Flavobacteriaceae bacterium
AATTTGGACCGGCTACCCTTGAAGACGGGATGCAGAAAGACGGACTGGTAGATGCCTATGACCAAAATGCCATGGGTGTTTGCGCCGACCTTTGTGCAGTTGAACACAAATTCAGCAGGGAAGAACAAGACGCCTTTGCGATCCAATCTTATCAGAGATCTGCTAAAGCCTGGGCTGATGGTAAATTTGCTTCTGAGGTAGTACCTGTAGAGGTGCCACAAAGGAGAGGTGAACCCATTGTAGTGAGTGAGGACGAAGAATACAAGAATGTAAAAATGGACAAGATTGCCAGCCTCCGACCCGCCTTCAATAAGGATGGAACGGTAACGGCTGCGAATGCTTCAACCATCAATGACGGAGCTGCTGCCCTGGTCTTAATGAGTGCTGAGAAAGCGGCTGCTTTAAATCTTACACCGCTCGCATCCATAAAGGCTTATGCAGATGCAGCACAGGAACCCAAGTGGTTTACTACTGCCCCTGCGAAGGCCTTACCCAAAGCGCTTGCAAAGGCCAACTTAAAAATTGAGCAAATCGACTTTTTTGAGTTCAACGAAGCCTTTTCTGTCGTGGGCCTAGCCAATATGAAGCTACTTGGTCTGGACGATTCCAATGTCAACGTAAATGGCGGAGCGGTTTCACTTGGCCACCCGCTGGGATGCTCAGGTGCACGAATAGTCATTACTTTACTCAGCGTTCTCCAACAGAATAAAGCGAAATACGGAGCGGCTGCAATTTGTAATGGTGGCGGAGGTGCTTCGGCCTTAATCCTGGAAAGAAAATAAACGTACTTGCAGAAAGACTCCCATCACTACGGGCTATGTGCCCTGAGTATCATTCCGGTCAGGGCCTCGGCAGATCAGACCAGCGAACAGCTGAGTCAATTACTTTATGGCGATCTGTACAAGATCACCGATCACCGAAAGGAATGGTATAAGATCCGCATCACATTTGACGGTACTGAGGGATGGATATTAAAAAATCAGATTAACGCTATTCCCAAAGAGGAATACAAGGCCCACAAAGGAATCAAAAACCCTGCCCATGCGTCAGACCTGATCTCTTTTGTGAGTGTCAACACTAATGAGCTTATCCCCGTTCTGCTAGGTTCAGTCGTAGAACATACCCAGACATTCAATCATCAGTACGAAGGCGCTTCCTTAAGCGGAACTCTTAAGAAGTCTGATTTAATTGAAACCGCCTTACAATACTTAAACGCTCCTTACCAGTGGGGTGGTAAAACTCCTTTTGGGATAGATTGCTCTGGCTTCACTCAAATGGTCTATAAGATCAATGGCCGAAAATTACCGAGAAACGCCAATGAACAGGCTAAAGAAGGGGAAGTATTGAGTTTTGTTGACGAAAGCACTCCCGGTGATCTGGCTTTTTTTGATGATCAGGAAGGTGTAATTACTCATGTGGGAATCATTATGAATAACAATCACCTCATCCATGCTTTTGGAAAGGTGCGTATAGACCGATTGGACCAGACAGGAATCTACAGCGTGGAATTGGGTGCCTACACACACAGGCTTCGAGTAATCAAAAAGATCATATAAAAAAACCCGGTTCTGAAAACAGACCGGGTTTATTTTTTTATTATCGGGCTTGCTCTTACTCGCCTAATAATTTTTTAATCCTCATAAAATTCTCGTTATCTCCTAAAGCCCCGTAGATATTCTTAAGCTGAGATAAAATTCCCTGATTGTCTGGATTTTGTTTTAGAGCGTCTTCAAGAACTCGTGCTCCTTCTTTAAACAGATCGTCCTTCTGTTTTTTCAATTCTTCATATCTGGCAATATCGGCTCTGGAATTTCCCAAATCGTTCATCTCATCAATCAGACTGTTGCCTTCATTTACATAGGTAGTGGAAAGGTTAAGCTGGGCATTTACATAACCCGGGTTAATTTCGATAGCTCTCTCATACGCCGCACGCGCCTCGGCTAAATTCCCCTGTTCCATATTAATGACTCCAATATTGTACTGCAGATCTGGATTATCAGGTGCCATATTTGATGCTTCTGCCATCAGTGTTTTAAAGGTATCCTTGTCCCCCATTTTATAGTAGAGATTTGCCTGGTTTAAAACGAGGTTTACATCATTTGGATTCTCTACCCTGGCATTTTTGTACGCTTGTAGCGCTTTATCGTCCTGCCCGAGCTGGGTGTAAATCAAGGCAATATTCTTAATGATCTCAGAACTCTTTGATGGAGTTCTCTCCATTTTTGGATCCTTATAAGTACCCGATTTTACCATAAGATCCATCTGAACCTTATCATTCATCGTTTCTACCTCACCTGTTTCAACATTGGTAGCCGTGTAAGACATGCTGCTCCCGTCATACCCCATGGCGTTCAGCTCTTCATAGTATCCTAGGGCTTCTTCAAAATGCTGTCCGTTTACTGCACTACTGGCGGCGTAGTATAGGTAGATGGTGTCTTGCGGACTTAACTTATATGCCATGTACAGTTTGTCGGCACCTTCCTTAAAGTTTTTGTTGTTGTTATCTTCAACAGCAGCATTGATAAGGTCGGAAGTTAATCCTGCCAGCATTTGCTGACTCTCGGAACTGTATTTTTGCTTCCCGCTGGCATCTTCAACTGCAATCACTTGCTGATAAGCCTTCACTGCATCGTCAAAGGCGCTCGCATCCCCTTTCTTGGCTAAATCGGAAAACACCTGCCCCCGTACATAATAATACTGAGCCTGAAGGCGTTCATCCGCTCCACTTATCGATCCCGAAATTGATTCAAGACTGGCCTTAGCAGCTGTGGGATCACCACTTTTAAGCGCTTTCTCGGCTGCCTTAATCTCATTCTTTTGAGAAAAGGCCGCCATACTTAACATCATGGCCATTAAAATAAATAGTTTCGTTTTCATGGTACTAAACTTTTGTATTTGTGTTTATTAATTATTCTTCTGATTCCGGTTCTTGATTATCAAGAGCCGTGCCATCTTCTGCTTTTACTTCGATATCCATCAGGTCTACTTCCTCCAGATTATCCTCGTCCTTCATCACCTTGGCCACTGCAGCAATAGAGTCATTATCCTTTAGATTGATCAGTTTAACACCCTGTGTTGCCCTTCCCATAGTCCTCAGGTCATCCACGCTCATGCGGATAGCAATGCCAGATTTGTTGATGATCATAAGATCGTCCGAATCTGAAACATTCTTAATAGCCACGAGTCCACCTGTCTTATCCGTAATGGAAATCGTTTTCACACCCTTCCCACCACGGTTGGTAATCCTGTAATCTTCAATACTGGAGCGTTTGCCGTATCCATTCTCAGAAACCACCAGGATCTCATCATCAAAATTATGAACAGATACCATTCCAATCACCTCATCGTCGTCATTGGCAAGTTTTATACCACGCACTCCAGAGGCACTTCTTCCCATGGGTCTGGTCTTACTTTCCTCGAAACGGATAGCTTTCCCCGATCTCAGCCCGAGGAAGATCTGACTGGTACCTGTGGTGAGTTTTGCCTCCAGCAATTCATCATCCTCACGAATATTGATCGCTATAATACCATTTTGTCTTGGTCTTGAATACTGCTCCAGAGAAGTCTTTTTGACCGTACCCTTTTTGGTAGCCATGATAACATAATGACTATTCACGTACTCCTCATCTTTTAGATCTTGTGTACATATAAAGGCCTTTACCTTGTCTGTAGTTTCTATATTGATAAGGTTCTGTATGGCTCGTCCCTTAGATGTTCTGCTTCCTTCGGGTATTTCATAAACACGCATCCAGAAACATTTACCACTTTGTGTAAAGAACAACATATACTGATGGTTCGTCCCTACAAATAGATGTTCAAGAAAATCCTCGTTTCGCGTAGATGAAGCCTTTTGTCCTACACCACCCCTATTTTGGGTTTTATATTCAGAAAGTGGTGTTCTTTTTATATAGCCTGCATGCGAAATTGTGATCACTACCTGCTCATCCGGAATCATATCTTCAATGCTCAGGTCACCCCCTGCAAAATTGATCTCCGAACGTCTTTCATCCCCGTACTTTTCTTTTACCTCAAGAAGCTCATCTTTAATGATCTGCATTCTCCTGTCCTTATTGGCCAGAATATCTTTTAAATCTTCGATCGTTTTCAGAATATCTTCGTATTCTGTCCTCAGTTTATCCTGTTCCAGTCCAGTAAGCTGACGCAATCTCATTTCGACAATTGCCTTGGCCTGAATTTCTGTCAGCTTAAAGCGCTCCATTAAATTCTCCCTCGCTTCATCTGCATTAGTAGAAGCTCTGATGATCTTTATTACTTCATCAATATTGTCTGACGCAATAATGAGTCCTTCCAGGATATGAGCGCGGTCCTCAGCTTTTTTTAGATCGTATTTGGTTCTTCTGACGACCACTTCATGGCGGTGTTCTACAAAAAAGCCAATCATCTCCTTTACGTTCAACAATTGTGGTCTCCCCTTAACTAGGGCAATGTTGTTCACACTAAAGGAAGACTGTAGTGCTGTATATTTAAAAAGCGTGTTTAAAACTATATTAGGAATAGCATCGCGTTTAAGAATGTAAACAATACGCATTCCGTTTCTATCGCTTTCATCACGGATATTGCTAATGCCTTCTATTTTCTTATCATTGACCAGATCAGCAGTCTTTTTGATCATGTCTGCCTTATTGATCTGATAAGGGATCTCCGTCACAATAATGCACTCTTTCCCCTGTACTTCCTCAAATTGAGTTTTCGCACGCATGACAATTCGTCCTCTACCCGTGTGGAATGCCTCTTTAACACCATCATAGCCATAAATTATGCCCCCGGTTGGAAAATCGGGTGCTTTGATGTGCGTTATCAGTTCATCGATCTCAATATCATTGTTTTCGATATAGGCTACTGTACCGTCTACAACCTCAGATAGGTTATGCGGTGGCATATTGGTCGCCATTCCAACTGCAATTCCTGATGCTCCGTTGATCAGTAAGTTGGGTATTCTTGCAGGAAGAACTGTGGGTTCCTGTAATGAATCGTCAAAGTTTAATTGATGGTCTACTGTTTCCTTATCAATATCGGTAAGCATCTCGTCAGCGATCTTCCGCATGCGAGCTTCCGTGTAACGCATGGCCGCCGGACTATCCCCATCAATAGAACCAAAATTTCCCTGCCCGTCTACTAGCATGTAGCGCAGACTCCATTCCTGGGCCATCCGCACCATAGAGTCATAGACAGACGTATCGCCATGAGGGTGATATTTACCCAAAACTTCCCCTACAATTCTAGCTGATTTTTTGTGTGAACTGTTCGATCTGACTCCCAGTTCGTGCATCCCGTAGAGCACTCTTCTGTGCACTGGTTTTAATCCATCCCTGACATCGGGTAAGGCTCGTGACACAATGACCGACATTGAATAATCAATGTAGGCAGATTTCATTTCATCTTCAATATTAATCGGGATCAGTTTTTCTCCTTCCGCCATATAAAATCCTGTTGTTTTTCAGTGATTAAAACATCGGGGCAATATACACAAAATGATAGGTACAAGGGTACAAAACACTGACTTTATTGAACAATTTATTAACATGACAGTAGAGGGTTTTCGTTGATAAAACTGATGTTAATTATTTTGTAAATCGAGCATTTTTTCGTCATTTAGGCCTAGTTAAACTAATATAGGTACGGTATTTGACGTTCTTTATGTAAGTTTTAGTAATTTTAAAGAGTATATAGAAAACCATATGGACGATAATTTTTCACCAAGAGTAAAGGACGTAATTGCTTACAGTAAGGAGGAGGCTCTGAGACTCGGTCACGATTTCATTGGGACTGAGCACCTTATGTTGGGATTGCTTCGCGATGGAAATGGAAAGGCAATCAGCATCCTCGATGCCCTTGATGTAGATCTCGATCATCTTCGTCGGAAGGTGGAAATCTTGAGTCCGGCAAATCCCAATCCTGGAAGCAGTCAGAAAGACAAAAAAAATCTACATCTGACAAGGCAGGCCGAACGCGCCCTGAAGACCACTTTCCTGGAGGCAAAATTGTTTCAAAGTTCCTCTATCAATACGGCACATCTTTTGCTCTGTATTCTGAGGAACGAAAACGATCCTACTACGAAGTTGTTACACAAACTCAAAGTGGACTACGACGGGGTAAAAGAACAATTCAAATCGATGATAACAAGTGATGACGATTATATAGACTCCCCTACTTCGGAGTCCTTTCCCAGTGATTCTGACGAGCCGTCAGAAGGTAAAGAGGCTTCTTTTGGGTCGTCTTCAGCACAAAAAGGCAATAAGAAATCCAAGACTCCTGTACTGGATAACTTTGGCCGTGACCTCACACAACTGGCAGAAGAGAACAAATTAGATCCTGTAGTAGGTAGGGAAAAAGAAATTGAAAGAGTTTCTCAAATCCTGAGCAGAAGAAAAAAGAACAACCCACTTCTCATCGGAGAGCCCGGCGTGGGGAAAAGTGCTATTGCAGAAGGCTTGGCGCTCAGGATCATCAACAAGAAAGTATCTCGTATACTCTACAACAAAAGAGTAGTTACTCTAGACCTCGCTTCTCTTGTAGCCGGCACCAAATACCGGGGACAATTTGAGGAAAGAATGAAGGCCGTTATGAACGAGCTGGAAAAAAATGACGATGTCATTTTGTTTATCGATGAGATCCACACCATCGTTGGAGCAGGTGGCGCCACAGGAAGTCTGGACGCCTCCAATATGTTTAAACCCGCCCTGGCAAGGGGAGAGATCCAGTGTATAGGAGCTACCACCTTGGACGAATACCGTCAATACATAGAAAAAGACGGAGCCCTGGAACGACGTTTCCAGAAGGTGATGGTAGAACCTACTACGGTAGAAGAGACCATCGAAATCCTGAAAAACATTAAAAGTAAGTACGAGGATCACCACAATGTTATTTACACAGACGAGGCTATTCTTGCCTGCGTAAAACTTACGAACAGATACATGACAGATCGATTTCTTCCGGACAAGGCTATAGATGCCCTGGATGAAGCCGGTTCTCGTGTGCATATCGTCAATATGGATGTACCCAAACAGATCCTGGAGCTTGAAAAGCAACTCGACGACGTAAGGGAACTCAAGAACACCGTGGTTAAAAAACAACGATACGAAGAAGCTGCAAAATTGAGGGATGATGAAAAACGTCTCGAAAAAGAACTCGCAGTTGCACAAGAAAAATGGGAAGAAGACAGTAAGCTACACAGAGAAACCGTTTCGGAAGACAATGTGGCTGATGTGGTTTCCATGATGAGTGGCATTCCCGTAAATAAGATCGCTCAGACAGAAAGCAATAAACTGGCAGAATTGCCGGCTTTAATTAAAGACAATGTCATTGGGCAAGACGAAGCTGTGGCTAAAGTTGCAAAGGCAATTCAGAGAAACAGGGCCGGACTCAAAGATCCGAACAAGCCTATTGGTTCCTTTATTTTCCTCGGGCAAACCGGTGTTGGTAAAACACAACTGGCTAAGGTTCTGGCTAAGGAGCTCTTCGATTCTGAAGATGCCTTGATCAGAATTGACATGAGTGAGTACATGGAGAAATTTGCCATCTCCAGACTTGTGGGAGCACCTCCCGGATATGTAGGATATGAAGAAGGTGGTCAGCTAACCGAAAAAGTTAGACGTAAGCCGTATTCAGTTATTCTTCTCGATGAAGTGGAAAAAGCGCACCCTGATGTCTTTAATATGTTGTTACAGGTACTCGATGACGGCTACCTCACAGACAGTCTGGGCCGAAAAGTCGATTTCAGGAATACCATCATCATCATGACCTCAAATATTGGGGCCAGACAATTAAAGGATTTTGGACAAGGTGTAGGCTTCGGAACTGCTGCTAAAAAATCGCAGGAAGATTCACATCAGAAGAGTGTCATTGAAAATGCACTTAAGAAAGCCTTTGCCCCGGAATTTTTAAACAGGATTGATGACGTGATGGTTTTCAACCCTCTGGAAAGAGAGCATATCCATAAGATTATAGATATAGAGCTGGCCAAACTCTACGCCAGGATCAAGGACATAGGTTATGACCTTAATCTAACAGATAAGGCTAAGGACTATATCGCGGACAAAGGCTTTGACAAACAGTACGGCGCTCGACCCTTAAAAAGAGCGATCCAGAAATACATCGAAGATGCCCTTGCCGAAGAGATCGTCAACTCCAAACTAGAAGAAGGAGACAGCATTTTTATGGATTACGATGGAAAAAAGGAACTTCTCACCATTGAAATCAAGAAATCAAAAAAGTCTTCGAAGGCCTAATTTGTAGGAAAAGAGCTTTAAAAGGGTGTCACTAAACTGACACCCTTTTTTTTGTTAAAACCGCTTGATTCAGGTCATGTAATATCTAAATTGTCATTAAAACGATATTTACGCCTTTAATCTAAAATATTTTACTTCGGATAGGCATCCCTTTACTTTCGTTTTGAACACTACAAAACTACATGGGGATGAAAGTAAGACCGATCAAAACACCGGTTGTCGTAAAGGAGTATGTTCTTGAAATAGGTACTGTAAAGGTTTTTGACAACTATATGGTCGCTACTTACAATGAAGGATGCACCGTTACCCTGGAAAGGGTATATCAATTAATAGGTATTTCTGAGATACACTTCAGGGACAGGCCTTTCGGATTTATAAGCTTTAGGAAAAATTCCTATGCCATCGATCCAACCATCTACGCCTATGTTCGCGAGCTCGATAATTTAAAGGCCTATGCCATTGTCTCCGTTAAGGAGATGGACATGCATAACTTTGCCATTGAAAAGATGTTCTACAAAAAGCCTATGAAATTTTTTATAGACTACAACAATGCCCTTGCCTGGGTAAAGAGGCGTGTCTCTAAGAAGTAGATTCTTTTCCCTCTTCTTTAATTTCTTCTGTAAAGAATTCCCTGAATGCAGCTCCGAGATTTTCGATAATTTCCGAAGCAATTAAGGATTCCATGCTCTCGCTTTCCAAACACAGATCCCCTGCCCTTCCGTGCAGGTACACCCCCATTATTGCAGCATCCAGGGCCGAATAACCCTGAGCGATAAGTGCTGTGATGATTCCCGTGAGTACGTCGCCGCTACCAGCCGTGGCCAGACCCGGATTACCTGTACTATTTACAAATCCCTTGTCCTTGTAAAGGGTGATGGTATGAGCCCCTTTAAGCACCAGAACACAATTGTATTTATCAGAAAATTTTTGAGCCTTTTCCAACTTTTCAAAATCGTCCTGCCACGAGCCTATGAGACGTTCCAATTCCTTTGGGTGCGGAGTAAGTACTGTCTGAGGGGGAAGATATTTGAGGAGAGCCTTTTCTTTTGATAAGAGATTAATTCCATCCGCATCAATGACAAGTGGAGTGGAGTTCGCTTTTAAAAACGTTTTAAATGCGTTTAAAACCACCTCTGTAGTTCCCATTCCCATCCCAATGCCTATGACTGTTGGTTTAAACGGAATCTCTATTTCTGAGATCCGCTCGTCTTCTTTATCCGTGAGTACCATAATTTCGGGCACTGTAGCCTGCAAGGGTATATAACCGCATAGGGGAACAAAGGTGGTTACCAGTCCGCTGCCCGACTTAAGACAAGCTTTGGCGCTGAGTGCCACGGCCCCGATCTTACCGTAGGAGCCGCCCACAATTAAGGCATGGCCATACGTACCCTTATGGGAGAATTTTTTTCTATATCGATACAATTCTCCAATATCTTGTTTCTGAATGAAGTCATAGGTGTTGTCAAGGGAAGAGACAAAGTCCTTGTCCAACCCGATATCGAGAACTACAGAGTTCTCACAATAGAGTCCCGTCTGAGGTAGAAAAAAAATGAGTTTGGGAAACTGAAAAGTAAGTACATAGTTCGCCTTGATTACACTTTTCTCATTTTCGAACACTTTGTCAAGGAACAATCCCGATGCGATATCAATAGAAATTACAAAGGCTTTGGAGGCGTTAATATGTGAGATGAGTTCGGTGACCCAGGCGTCGGGCGTTCTGTTAAGACCTGTTCCAAAAATTGCATCCAGCACCATATCTTCCATGGGAATCTCAGGGAGCTTACCGTCATTTGACAATACTTCAGGCCAAACTTTCCGATCCTTGAGTCGGTCTAAATTGATCAGGAAATCGGCAGATCTCTTATCACTGTAATTAACGATATAAACCTTGATCTTATACCCGTGTTCAAGAAGATGACGGGCGATGACCAAGCCGTCACCTCCATTGTTTCCTATTCCGCAGAAAATATGAAAAACTACAGGAGAGCTGTTTAGTTGCTGATGCAGCCATTGAAAAGTGGCCAGACCAGCCCTCTCCATTAATTCGTCACTTCTGATCCCCTGACTTTTAATAGTCTGTTGATCAGCTGCTCTGATTTGTTCTCCCGAAAGTATCTTCATCTCAATATATTCAATCTTAGAATTCGTTGGTGTAAGTCACTATTTTCCTTAAGATTACCGAAGAATTCCTAAAAATTCAGGCTAAATTTCTACTAGTCTTTAAAAATATGTCCATAAGTTGGGCTCACTATGTAAAAATACTACTTTTGGGTATTATGAAAGTGTTTACGAATACTACCAGGGATACTGTTCAGACGAAAATTTCTGTTCGCTCAGGGATTATAACCACCAATACCCCTTGGGGGTAGTCTTTCCTATTACTTCAAAATTCTGTTATTCCTATTCCACAATTAAAGATTAAGATGAAAGTATTAAAATTTGGTGGTTCTTCTGTTGCTTCAGCAGATGTTATACGCAAGGTAAAGGAGATCGTGTCACAAACCGAGGCTAACAAGATAGCCGTGGTTGTCTCTGCCCTAGGAGGTGTTACCGACCTACTTCTCGAAACGGCTAAATCAGCCTCAGATCAGGATCTCGCATATAAAGACGGTTTAAAGAGGATCGAAAAAAGACATCTGGAAGTCATTAAAAATCTCTTGCCGGTTGCATCGCAGAGCAGCGTACTGAGTAAGGTAAAAAGCGAATTGAATATTCTTGAAACCCTATTGGAAGGGGCCTTTTACATAGGGGAAATTACACCCAGGCTATCTGATAAGATCGTCAGTTTTGGGGAATTGCTCTCCGCTTTTATTATCAGTGAGTTCTTTCGAGAAGCAGGCCTGGTGGCAGTTTTTAAGGATTCCCGTACATTGCTACAAACAGATCACACCCATGGAAAAGCCGTGGTTAACTTTGCTGAGACCAACAAACGCACTAAGGAATATTTTGCCGAAGAGCAATCAACCATTGTCGTACTACCCGGCTTCATCGCTTCTACAGCCGATGGTAACGTAACCACCCTGGGGCGCGGCGGGTCAGATTACACCGCTTCCATATTAGCAGCGGCCCTCGACGCTGAAGAGCTCCAGATTTGGACCGACGTCAGCGGGATGTACACCGCCAATCCTAAAATTGTAAAACAAGCGAAGCCCATAGTCCACATTTCTTATGAAGAAGCCATGGAATTATCACACTTTGGGGCTAAGGTTCTCTATCCACCAACGGTACAACCCGTTTTGGACAAGGGTTTGCCTATTGTAATTAAAAACACCCTGGATCCACAGGCTAGTGGTACCGTGATTACCAAAAAATCTCCGGAGGAAGGTCGCACCGTAAGGGGGATCAGCTATATACCTAATATTTCACTCCTCTCCCTTGAAGGTGCTGGAATGATAGGTATACCCGGCATTTCTAAACGACTTTTCGAAGTTCTTTCACAGGCAAACATCAGTGTGGTTTTGATTACCCAGGCCTCCTCTGAGCATTCGATCTGTATAGGCATAGACGACGAAGATGCTGCCAAGGCCATACGGGAAATTGAAAAGGCATTCGCTTATGAAATTTCACTCGGAAAGATCAAACCCGTAATTCACGAAAAGGACCTCGCTATTATCGCTTTGGTTGGAGATCAAATGAAAAATCATCAGGGCTTAAGTGGAAAGATGTTCAGTACGCTTGGTAAAAACAACGTGAATATTAGAGCAATTGCACAAGGAGCCTCAGAAAGGAATATATCGGCGGTGATCCGGAAGGAAGATGTAAAAAAGGCCCTAAATACCCTTCATGAGGCCTTTTTCGAAGAAAATACCAAACAACTCAACTTGTTCATTCTGGGGACGGGGAATGTAGGTGCCAAGCTCCTCGACCAACTCAAAAAACAGAAAAAGTATCTGAAAGAACATTTACGACTCAACATCAGAGTAGTGGGAATCTCCAATTCCAGAACCATGTATTTTGAAGAACAAGGCATTGCCCTTGATAAATGGCCCGAATTGCTCGCTACCGGAAATAAAGCAGATGAAAACCTCTTTTTTGATACTATTCAAAAGATCAATGCGAGAAATAGTATCCTTGTCGACAATACTGCCAGTGAACGTGTAGCTGCCGTTTATCCTAAATATCTAAAGCAGAGTATTTCTGTAGTTACCTGTAACAAAATTGCTTGTTCTTCAGCTTTCGGGCAGTATCTGGAATTAAAAGAATTAGCTAAAGAATACAAAGCTCCCTTCTTGTTTGAAACCAATGTTGGAGCAGGCTTACCTATAATTGATACGCTAAAACACCTCATGGCCTCCGGTGATGAAGTGATCGCAATCAAGGCTGTTCTCAGCGGAAGTCTGAATTTCGTTTTTGACAATTTCAATGAAAAGACCCGCTTTTACGAAATCGTAAAAACAGCACAGGAAGAAGGCTATACGGAACCAGATCCAAAAATTGATCTCAGCGGTATTGACGTGATGAGAAAAATACTCATTCTCGCCAGGGAAAGCGGATATAAACTCGAATTAAACGATATAGAAAACCGGGCTTTCCTTCCCGAAGAAGCCTTAAAAACTAAAGACAACGATTCCTTTTTTACCGTCCTGAAGAAATACGAAAGTGATTTTCAAAAGTTGGTCGAAGAGGCAGCGGCAAAGAAATGCAAATTAAAATTTGTAGCCTCTCTCCGGGATGGCAAAGCCAGCGTAGGATTGGAACACATCCCTGAAGGGCATGATTTCTATTCCCTTGCCGGAAGTGATAATATTGTTCTCTTTTACACCAAACGATACCCTCAACAACCGCTTATCATAAAAGGGGCGGGTGCGGGAGCTGAAGTGACTGCTTCAGGAATCTTTGCAGACATCATCAGAATAGGAAACTTTTAAGTGTAAACTTCAATTTTATTAATTGAGAATTTTACTAGCTTCGGGAAAATATAGCAGAGCCCATGTCCAAAGATCAGATTAAAATATTTTGTCCGGCTACCATCGCCAATATCTCTTGTGGATTTGATGTCCTGGGCCTTGCGCTGGGCACTGTGGGTGATGAGATGGTCATCAGAAAGGTGTCTCAACCCGGCATTAAAATTAGCTCAATCACAGGGCAGGAGCTACCGATGGAAACGGAGAACAACGTGGCCGGGGTAGCTGGGATGGCGATGTTAAAGGCTTTGGAATACCCAAAAGGATTTGAAATTGAGATCCACAAAAAGATCAAGCCGGGAAGTGGCATAGGGAGCAGTGCTGCCAGTGCTGCCGGCGCAGTATGGGGTATTAATCAGCTTATGGGCACACCCTGCTCTGATCACCAATTAGTGCAATTTGCAATGGAAGGGGAAAAGCTTGCCAGTGGCTCTGCCCATGCAGATAATGTTGCCCCGGCGATTTACGGCGGCATCACCCTGGTTCGCAGTTCCAACCCTCTGGATGTAATCCGTATCAACTCCCCCTCCCAACTCTATGCTACGGTAGTGCATCCTCATATAGAGATCAAAACATCAGACTCCAGAAAGATCCTTAAAACTACCATCTCACTTGCTGATGGGATCAGGCAATGGGGTAACCTAGGTGCCCTTGTAGCCGGACTCTTTCAGGAAGATTATGAGCTTATAAGTCGGTCCCTTGAAGACCACATTATTGAACCCATTCGATCCATTCTTATTCCCGGTTTTGAGGAGATTAAAAGCGGAGCAATCGCCGCAGGTGCATTGGGATGCGGAATTTCGGGATCAGGGCCTTCCATATTTGCTCTCAGCAAGGGTGCGGATACGGCCAATAAGGTGGCGAAAGCAATGAGTCTGGCGTTAGAAGAGATAGAACTTAATCACGATACCTACGTATCTAAAATAAACACTAAAGGGTTTCAAATTCTTTCCTGAGAATTTATCAAAGTAAAGCAGATGAAGTACTATAGCCTGAACAGACAAGCACCAATGGTCTCCTACCGTACAGCCGTTATCAACGGCATTGCTCCTGACGGCGGATTGTATTACCCTGAAGAACTTCCTATTCTCCCGAGGGCATTTATACGCGAATTGGACCGGTATTCTCCTCTGGAAATCGGTATCCAAGCTATGACTCCTTTTGTCCAGAAGGATATTCCAAAAAATGAGTTGGAGAGCATTCTGGAAAAGGTATTGGATTTTGATTTTCCTCTGGTCCCGATTGAGGCGCAAATTGAGACTCTGGAGCTCTTCCATGGCCCTACAATGGCCTTTAAGGATGTAGGAGCGAGATTTATGGCATTAAGCCTGGGTTACTTTAATAGAAATGAGGAGAATGAAATAACTGTTCTGGTAGCTACTTCAGGAGATACAGGAGGGGCTGTGGCTAATGGATTCCTCGGAGTTCAAGGAGTTAATGTCGTAATTCTGTATCCGGATGGCAAGGTGAGTGACATCCAGGAAAAGCAACTGACCACCCTGGGGCAAAATATTAGGGCGTTACGAGTAAAGGGCACTTTTGACGACTGTCAGCGGATGGTTAAAAAAGCATTTGCTGACAAAAGCTTAAAAGGATCGGTTCAGCTCACTTCGGCCAACTCCATAAATGTCGCTCGTTGGTTGCCTCAAATGTTGTATTATCTTCTGGCTTATCATCAAAAAAAGAAGCCGGTTGGAGAATTGGTCTTCTCAGTACCAAGCGGAAATTTCGGTAATATCTGTGCCGGGATGGTCGCTAAGAAAATGGGATTACCTATCAGCCACTTTATTGCAGCCACCAACGTCAATGATACGGTGCCCAGGTTTATGAAAACCTCAGAATACGATCCACACCCTTCAACGGCTACTATTTCCAATGCTATGGACGTAGGAGATCCGAGCAATTTTGTCAGAATCCTGGAATTGCACAACAATGATTTTAAATCCCTGAAGGAAAATCTCAGTTCTTATTCCTTTACTGATAAGGAGACCAAGGTGGCTATGAAAAAGATCTATTCAAAATCAAAATACATTGCCGACCCTCACGGTGCTGTCGGCTATTTGGGACTTCAGAAATACAGGGAAACTCACCCGGATTGTGAAGGAATATTTCTAGAAACGGCTCATCCCGTAAAATTCTTAGATGTAGTAACAGAGACCTTACATACCGATATTACTCTGCCACCACAGATAGAGAAAATAATGAATAAAAAGAAAGTCTCCATTCCCATTTCAACCTACGAAGAACTCAGAGAATTCCTATTGAAATAAAGTTCGATCACTGTTTTTTAATTGGTAAAAATTCCCTTCTCAGAAACTAGCTACGACTTATTTTCAATACCTTTGCGCCACAAAATAATGGCGTTTTATGAAGACAACAGCACTCACTAAAACACATGAGGAACTGGGCGCAAAAATGGTTCCTTTTGCAGGATATCTAATGCCTGTTTCTTACGATGGGGTAACGGTTGAGCACGAAACTGTACGCAAGTCACTGGGCGTGTTTGACGTATCGCACATGGGGGAATTCCTAATCGAAGGGCCAAAGGCCTTAGCCCTTATACAGAAGGTGAGTTCAAATGACGCTGCCAAACTAGAGGTGGGCCAGGCGCAATACAGTTGTTTGCCCAATGAAACTGGGGGTATTGTTGATGACCTCATTATATATAGAGTAAAGGAAGAAGTATTTCTCCTCGTAGTGAACGCTTCCAATATTGATAAAGATTGGGATCACATCTCAAAATACAACAAGGATATCGGGGCTGCGATGAAAAACATTTCCGAATCGTATTCCCTCTTGGCCATTCAGGGTCCTAAAGCAGTTGAAGCCATGCAATCCCTGACTTCTGTAGATCTCTCAGAGGTTAAATTTTACACTTTTGTCGTGTCTGATTTTGCCGATATTCCGCATGTAATTATTTCTGCCACCGGCTACACCGGTTCCGGGGGATTTGAGATCTATTGTAAAAATGAAGAGGTAAAGCAGATCTGGGACAAGGTCCTGGAAGCGGGAACTGAATACGGAATAAAACCCATAGGTCTCGCTGCGAGAGATACCCTCCGACTCGAAATGGGATATTGTCTCTACGGGAATGATATTGACGATACAACTTCCCCATTGGAAGCAGGTCTGGGTTGGATCACCAAATTCGCCAAAGAAGATTTTGTCAACAAGGAAAATTTGGCTGAACAAAAAAAAGAAGGTGTTACAAGAAAACTGGTCGCCTTCGAATTAAACGAGCGGGGAATTCCAAGACAGGGCTATCCTATATTAGATACAGAGGAGAACGAGATTGGGCAGGTGACTTCGGGAACCATGTCACCTACCCTCGGCAAAGGAATAGGTCTGGGTTACGTTCCCCTAGCTCATTCAACTGTGGGCAGTAAGATAAAGATCAGGAT
>JABDQM010000392.1 GCA_013042315.1 Flavobacteriaceae bacterium
TTCCAAAAATGAGGATCTTTCCATTTGTATTCTAATGGCATCTGTCTCAAATTGATTCTCTTCTTTTTTCATGAGCTGCTTTTATAGTTTAAATTTTCTCCGCGATCCTGAGAATATCCCCCAAAACACCTCTCGCTGTTACGGCTGCTCCTGCTCCTGCTCCCTGAATAACCAGAGGGTGTTTTCCATAAGACTCCGTATAGATTTCAATAATCGAATCTGAACCCTTTACCTGCCCCAGACTACTGTCTTCTGAAACCGAAATTAATTTCACCTCGAGAATCCCTTTATCTCTCTGTAAATCTCCATGAAGGTCTCCCACGTATCGGAGAACCTGCCCTTTTCCCAAGTCCTTTTTTCTCTTCTCCATCAATGGATTCAATTTTTCTATTTGGGTTGCAAATTCCTCCTCACTCAAGCCTCGTAATTCCTTTGGAATCAGGTTTTCTACCTTTACGTCTTTAATCTCATTCCGCAGCTGGAGTTCACGCGCCAGGATCAACAATTTTCGCCCTACATCCATACCAGACAGGTCTTCCCGAGGGTCGGGTTCAGTGAAACCCAGGCTCATCGCTTCAAGCACTACTTCCGAAAATGGCACATCATTCTCAGAATACGTATTGAAGATGTAACTGAGGGATCCGGAAAATACGCCTTTTATCCTGGTGATATTTTCCCCCGATAAATGAAGGAGTTTTATAGTATCGATCAACGGAAGGCCTGCACCTACATTGGTCTCGTATAAATATTGTTTTTGAAATCGCCCTAACTCCTCTCTTAGAAGATGGTAATAATCATATCCCAGTGTATTGGCAATTTTGTTTGATGAAACCAGGTCAAAACCATTTTCGACAAAATCGAAGTAATGCGCTACAAAATCTTCACTTGCGGTGTTGTCTACTGCAATGAGGTTTTCCAAATGATGTTCCCTGGCAAAATCAAAAACCTCAGAAATTGCATACGATTTACCTTCTTCTATTATATCCTTTTTCCAGTCGTTTCTGATTCCGTCTTTGTCTAATAAAACCGTCTTGGAGTTACCCAAGGCAAAGACCCTTAATTGAATCCCTTTTCTTTTTTCAATAGAATCGCTGGCGTTGAGAATCTGATCAAGAAGAGTTCCTCCTACGTTACCGTGCCCAAAAACGGCCAGGTTAATTCGCTTACTCATCCCAAAGATCTGCCCGTGCATCACATTTAAGGCCTTATGGAGATCTTCTCTCTTTACCACCAGACTAATGTTCTTTCCTGTCACCGTATTATTAAACAATAGGGGGATGACCTGATTTTTGATCAGGGCATTATACGGTTTGTGAAAAGTACTCAGGTCCTGGCCAATGATAGAGATCACGGAAACATCGTCTATGATACTAATGGTGTGAATGTCTTTCGATTCAAAATCAGATTCGAACTCTTCTTTTAACACGCGACGGGCATTTTCGGCATCTGTTGCGTTCACCAAAAGACCAATGCCCCTTTCGGATGAACCCTGGGAGATAATGCTAACACTGATATTACTTCTGCCCAAGGCACGAAAAATCCGCGCATCTACTCCTGCTTTGCCCAACAATCCCCTGCCCTCCAGATTAATCAAGGCCTCATGGTCTAATACAGATAACGACCGAATACCATCGCCCTTAGAATTTGCACTGATCAGGGTCCCTTTGTTCTCCCGGTTAAAAGTATTGAGTATACGAAGCGGGATGTTTTTCTCGAGTAGTGGAATAATGGTCTTCGCATGTAAAATGGTAGCACCAAAATTGGCAAGTTCATTGGCTTCCGCATAGGATAATTTATCAATTCGTCTGGCTTCCGGTACCCATTTCGGATCTGCAGTATAAATCCCGTCTACATGGGTGTAGTTTTGCAGTTCTTCAGCATCGAGAAAATTTGCTAAAAGCGCAGCGGTATAATTGCTTCCATTTCTACCGAGGGTTGTTGTCTCGCCCTTTTTTGTAGATCCGATGAACCCTGGGATCACCGGTGTAACTCCGGCCTTCAGGGAATGAAAAAGTTCTAACACCTTAGCTCTGGACTCATCATCGTGAACATTGGCATTTCCGTAATTATCATCTGTAATGATCAACTTTCTGGAATCTATCCATTTTGCATCAATCCCTTTTCCAATGAGCAATTTTGCGATCAATTTCGTAGAAATGAGCTCTCCTATGGCCAATACCTGATCCTTGATTTTTGGACTAAAGTCACCTAGCAGGGCTACTCCTTCTAACAGCTGCACCAATTCCCTGAACTGATCTGAAAGATCTATATTCTTAAAACTATGCCTTTGATAGCTTTCAAATCTTTCAAATTCTTTTTTGTAATCCTCGCCTTTGGCGGCAAGTTCAAGAATGTTAACCAATTGGTCCGTGGCCAATTCACGGGCCGACACTACCACCGCAATCTTTTCTCCGGCTTTAACTTCAGATACAATGATCTCCAAAACTCTCTCTATGCCCTCTCCATTAGCCAGGGAATTTCCGCCAAATTTCAGGATCTTATAGTGCTGAGAACGCTGATCCTGATTAAAGACAGGCTCGAGGAGTTGAATAATTTGCTCAAATTCAATGAGAAATGCATCGTGACCGTGCAAGGATTTTATCTCCCCGTAGGTTACATTACTCCTGGCCTGCGCCATTTGTTTGTACGTATCCTTATCCTCATTAGCTGAAAAAAATAGATCAGAATCAACCCCGATGATATGGATATTCGTTTCACTTTGACGTAAGTTCCTAAAGGCATCATCGCCATGCCGGGTGATATCTATTGTCTTTAAGAGTTGATTGGTAAGTTTATAGGCCGACAATTGAAAACGCTCCTGTAATTTTCTTCCGTGGTGCAGTAACCAGCTTTCCACATTAAAAACATTGAGTTCATTATTAGTACTTCTCGCGAAGCGCTCTTTAAACGAGGCTGGAGTACGGTAGCAAAGCATAGCGTGCATTCGGGCGTCGTGTACCGGATTTTTAGAATTGACCAGGAACTGTTCCTGGATCTGACAATTGGCAATAAGCCAGTCTGTCGATTTCCAATCTGATGCCACAGGAATGAGATGCGATGTTATTTCAGGATCTTGTGCAGCCATCTCCCAGGCTATACCTCCTCCCAGAGATCCACCGATGATGGCATACACCTTTTTAATTTCTAGCAATTCAAGTCCGTTCAGGAAAATCCTGGCAATATCCCCGGCGACAAAATCCCTGTAATTCTCTATGACAAAGCCATCATAACCATTCCCTGGAATATTAAAGCACAGCACGGTATACTTATCCGTGTCGATGCATTTCTCTGGTCCGACTAAATCATTCCACCACCCCTCAGCTCCACAGACATTTGAATTACCCGTAAGGGCGTGATTCACCAAAACGATGGGCGCTGAATGCAAGGGTTGTCCAAATAATTGATAGGAAAGCTGAATATCCTGGGTAACACCGCTTAAGGTTTTATACCCAGGAATACTCAATTGCTCTAATCCTGCTACTGCTTTCATTTCGTCGACCTAAATTCTCCTATTACATC
>JABDQM010000060.1 GCA_013042315.1 Flavobacteriaceae bacterium
AATACCAGGTCATAGATTGTCAGGGTATCAATCAATACCAACGGGTATAGAAGCACAACAAATAGTGCCGTGACTATAATGCTCGTGTATAAACTCGTTTTAAGGATCGGATTCATTCCCTTTTTAAAATTTTAATGATACCATCCATTCGTCAAAAGACCTGTTCTCATTCCCAATTTCAAAAGCCCTCGCCCACCCAAATGAGAAGGTTGAAGACAAATGTGAAAACATCACCAGCTTCGTATCTACCTGAAAGCCTATATTCCGGAAGCTTTCAGAGAGTCCCGTAAATGAAACCTCATCTGCAACAGTCATAGCCTCGTAATTTTTAGTGAATAAACCTCCGGCAAAAACCGTGGCGTGAGAATGGGTGGCAAACAGATTAAAAAACCCAAGTTTCCTGTACCTCAAAGGAGGTAATGCAAGCTCTAAAGTCGATTTAAAAAAGCTCTTTGCAATAATACTTTTATCAGCGTCAAATCTCAATCCCGCAAAAGCGAAGGTTCCCCTGTACATTTTAGATGCCGAATTGTCAATGATGTTATTCCCGAAGGCCGCAAAACCAAATCGGGTAAAAGGATTGACCCTTTTTGTAAAGGAGTTCCCTGCAGCCGTTCTAATCCAAAAGGAGGCGTGATTAACGGGTAGCTGAAAGCCCATATCCAACGCCCCATGGATTCTGGGAAAGAAATTGCCTTCTGTGATGGAATTAGACAGGTTCAGAGAAGTTTTAATCCCTTTTTCCGCATCTACTGCCCCTACCGATCCTTTCAGGTCTCTGTAGGCAAAGGAGGTGTATACATTGTAAAACAGGTTGGTATTAAAATCCTCATCTGTAAAATTGATCTGTTGAAACTCAGGAGACTGATTTAATCCATAAAAAGCGCTGGCGCCAAAATTCAAATCGAGATTTCTGGGATTGTCATTGATCAAAGAGCGATTGTGATCAATACCTATGTTTATCCCTTTCCTGGATCGTTTTGTAGGCCCGAACAAGTCATAAAAGTCGGCCTGATTATAAAACCCGTAAAAGTCATAAGTGCCCGCTAAAAATCCTGTCAATTTAGCCGTTGAATAGCTAAATGCCGCATGAAATTGTTCATCCTTTAGTATATCGCTTTCCGAATCATCTAAATTGTTATCCCAACTGTTTGGGGTATAGGACAGGGAAAGATCAATGGTTTTGAAGCCTATGGGGTCCTGAAACTTAAATCTGTATCCCAGGCCAAATTTGTTCTTATACCCGATAATAGTCGGGTAGGCAAAGGTTAATCTTACCTCTTTCCTGGGAATGTAAACTCCCTTTTTTGCATTGAGACTCTCGTCGTCAAAATTTCCAAAATTAGGGACATCGGTCCTCCAACCTTCTAATTCCGGATGTTTTTCCACCGTTTTGTTCCCTAAAAATTCAATATTGGAAACTTCAATATTATCTTCCTTGTAGACATAGACCGGGGCAAAGCCATCGCTGGTGTATTTAAAAGAAAAGATCTTTTCCTCATCAATGGGGATGGGTCTGAAATATCCCGTAAGGGCGTTAGTCAGGATTTCAATATCTAAAGTATTTGCATCTACCTTAAAAATGTTACTTACCCCTGTGTAATAGGAAGAGCCCAGCAAATAGCTGCCGTCCTCAGAAAATTTAAAACTCTGGGGTGAGGCTACCTCAAAATTGAAGACTTCTTTGAATTTTATGCTGTCCTTCTCAAAGGCTTTAAAAGAGTTGAGCTCATAAATATTTAAAAACTGATTTCCATTGATATCTGTGTATCCGGCACTAAGGCTTAAGCCATCCGGAGAGATATCCATGTCGAACATATCAGAACCGTAAGGCAGGGTATATTTTTGCTCCCAGGTGGAGTAAATTGGGGCTGCAGGGTTTCCGGGAACCGACTTCGGTATTTTTACAAGGGTGGAGATCCCGTTCAGGTGTTTTACTCCCCATATCGACTCATCCACTTTATTAAATGCCAGATCTCCGATCCTACAGTCCTTTTGTAATCGTTTTGAGTGACCTGTGCTCAGGTTGTAGACATTTAAGTCTCTTTTTTCATCATTATCAGTTGTATAAAAAAGCAGGTCATTCTTTTCATCATACGTTAAAGAAGTGACATTAAACAGGGTTGGACCCTTCACGTCTTTGAGTCTTTTTATCCTTCCTGTTTCTAAATCCATTTCGGCTATGTGCGGTATTTTTCCGGGATAGTTAACGGCCACGTAAATTTTATTTCTCTTTTTATCCAGATAAGCAAAAGAGACTCCACCAAGCACTTTGTCTGTTATCAGCTCATCTCTACTGATCTTACTCTCCTTTAAATTTTCAATATTCTTCTTTTGAAATTCCCTCTCAAATTCTATCCAATTATCCCAGGATTGGGTCACAGAGTTCCCGTAAAGCTGTTTAAAACTCGCGGCAAATCCCCGCTTACTTCCGTCTTTTCTTTTTACCCATTCGATCAATTTTTCAGGGCCGTGTTCGTAGGCAAGGTAACTTACAAATCGGGTGCCGTAGTAATAATAATTGGCCTTCGACATAAAATCTGCAGAGGTCCCGGCAGAAGCCAAACCTTGTGGAGAATACATCCTGCTGCCCTCAAGGACTCTTGTCCTGAAAAACATTTCGTCGTAATTGCCAAGTGCATTTCCCTGTCCTCCATCCATCCAGGTTTCTACAAAAACGGCTATCCCTTCGTGCAGCCATCGTGGAGAATAGTATCTGGGATTGCTCAAATAGCTGTAAAACATGGAAATGGGATGATCACTGGAGCTCTTTACTTTGCCAAAAAATAGTTTTCGGAAGAATAAATCGGTTTTTGAGGCATTGTCTAATGCCGCTATATGAACCAGTTCGTGATTCATTATTGAAAAGACCCTTTCCCCCGCTACGCTGGATTCAAAAGCGTAGTTTAAGGGGGATATGCAGGTTGAGATCAGATTATTGGGAAGGGAAGTTGCGCCGCCATTCCCGTAATCCCCAAAATCCTGAAACAGTACAAAAGTCTTCTCCTGAGGGTCGTAGTCGAATAATTTCTTATGAAAATCAAGGGCGTTATGTGAACAGCGTATAGCGTGATTTAAAACATAGTCGAATTGCGGACTTGTGCTAACTACGTTAAACTCGTCAGTTTCAATTTTATTGAATTGAGAATAGGCTTTATTCAAAAACAAAAGAAGCAACAGCGTAAAAAGGAGTGGTTTTTTCATATAAAAGTTGGTCTCGAAAAAAAAAGGAGAAAATAGAATTTCCTCCTTTAATTGCTTGTCAAACAGCTTTTTTAATAATCAGCAGTGGACATCCTTTTTTGAAAATCCGGAGTCGCCATCATCTTTTGAAAA
>JABDQM010000062.1 GCA_013042315.1 Flavobacteriaceae bacterium
ATCAAAAGAAATAAAGAGGTGAGCAACTAGATAGCGCGAATATGCAATCGGCGCTTTTGATTTGTAAATATTATCAAAGTTGACCGCAATCCCGTCGAATATATTTTTGTTTAGATTTACCGCATGATCAGAAGACATTTGAAGTTTGATTCAGCATTCATCGTATTTTTCATCGTAATTCTATTCAGTTTTAATGCTTGTTCAGATAAAGTTAAAAACGATTCAATTGTATTTCGATCAGTTTCTATTTTAAAAGAAAGAAATAGTGAATTGACTGAAAAGCAATTAGCCTCATGGTTTCTCAAAGATGTATTTAGGGATACGCTTCCTGGAATCAGTTTGGATTTGGCTTACGAATTCTTAGAAGGTAAGAAACCGGATACTGTGGTTGTAGCAGTCCTTGATATGACTATTGATATCGATCATGAAGATCTCCTTGATTTTATCTGGATTAATGAAGATGAAATTGCTGACAATAATGTTGATGACGATGGCAATGGCTTTATTGATGATATTCACGGATGGAATTTTATCGGAGGCAAAAATAATGAGGGAAGCCAGTTTGTGAATTATGAGTACACCAGAATACTCCGAAAATATGACTCAATTTTTAGTGGAAAAGATAAGCTGGACATAGAGAAACATCTATGGCCAGAATTTGAACAATACAGTAGAGCACAAGCAGCGTATAAAGAAAGAATGAATTACGCTAAGGAAGAAGCGGCAAACGCGTCTGGATTATCATATTTAAATAGTGAAAATAAAAGTATTTTATCTCAGTATATATTAAGTTCTGAATTCACTATTGAAAAGTTAGACAGCCTAAGTTTTGAGCATATCAATGACACAGTCCTTCAAAAGGAGATTACTTTTAGGAAACAATTAATTCAATATGGAATTCTAGACGAAGACATTTTTGAAGATAAACTAAAAGCAGATGAGCGTATCGACAAGTTGTTGAATCTTGAATATAATGATCGAAAATTTATTGGAGACAAGTCCCCAGATGACCTCAACTACATTAACTACGGTAATAATATCGTGAATTACAATACATCCTTATTAGATCATGGAACCTTGGTTGCCGGGGTAATTGCTGCAAACAGGGATAACAACAAGGGAGCTTCAGGAATAACAAATGCAGTAAAAATAATGCCACTTTCCATCTCTGCTTATGGTGATGAACATGATAAGGATATTGCATTGGCTATAAGATACGCGGTAGACAATGGAGCTAGTATTATAAATATGAGTTCAGGGAAGAGTTTCTCTATGAATCAACAATGGGTAAAAGAGGCTATAAAGTATGCAGAAAAAAAGGACGTCTTAATTGTTACTTCTGCCGGAAATGATGGTTTGGATCTCGATGATAAAAGCAATTTTAATTATCCCAATGATACCGAGGGAGAGGATAAGGAGGTGTCAAATAACTTTATAAAAGTAGGCTCTTCTACCTCTCACATTGGCGAAGGTCTGTTTGATAAATATTCTAATTATGGAAATCGCGAAGTTGATATTTTTGCACCAGGAGAGGAGATATATACAACCGCGCCGTTGAAAGATCAATATATCTCAAAATCCGGAACCTCATTTTCAGCTCCTATTGTCTCTGGAATTGCCGCCCTAGTGAGAGCTTATTATCCAAAATTAACAGCAGAAGAAGTAAAAAATATAATTCTCGAATCTGGCGTTGAGTATGCATTTGAAGTAAATATTTCCAAAGAAGAAGAACAGCCTGATCTCGTCCCTTTTTCATCTTTGAGTAAATCCGGTAAAATAGTGAATGCATATTATGCCCTGCAACTGGCAGAGCAAATAAGTCAGAATTAAAAATTACTAGTTAGCGTGGACTAGAAATCCGCTTTGCGAAGTATGTCACTTCACACAACGTAGTTATGGTTTTGCTATTCTTCTATACTTATAACAACTTCCGCTGTAAGGGTCCTCGACGAATTTCCAATCCCTAGCTTGTAGTCGCCAGGTTCTACTATCCATGACCTTTTTTCTACATCGTAATAGGCCAATTCCTTTACCGGTAATGCCATGTTAACCGTAACTGTTTCTCCAGCCTTAACAGTCACTTTTTCAAATCCTTTTAATTCCTGTGCGGCTCTTTCTACCTTTGAATCTTTTTTACTGACATAGAGCTGAACTACCTCTTTTCCCTCTTTGTTCCCAGTGTTTTCGACATCAACAGAAATATAGATGGTGTCATCAAGAACATAAGGTTCTTTTTGATCTGCACGGGCATTTGAAATATTAAAAGTAGTATAGGAAAGTCCATATCCAAAGGGATAAATGGGGTCGATATCTTTTGTGTCGAACCATCGATACCCCACTAAAATTCCCTCGTCATAAGAAACTACCTCGTCACCGGGGAAACTGTTAGTAGCATGTGCAGGGGAATCCTCTATTTTTTTAGGCATGGTCCAGGGTAATTTACCTGAAGGATTAACAGTGCCCAAAAGCACATCTGCCAGGGCGTTGCCGCCTTCCGAACCATTGAACCAGCTGTAGACTAAGGCTGATGATCTTTCCTTGATGCTATTAATGTCGAATGGAGCGCCGGCAATCATCACTACAATGGTGTTTGGATTTACGTCCAGGACTTTTTCTATCAACTCAACTTGTCCAAAGGGCAAGGCCAAACCGGCCCTGTCAGAAGCTTCTGTTTCAAAATCCCGATTAGAACCTGCAAAAATAATAGCTACGTCTGCATCGCCAGCTGCTTGTAGCGCCTCCTCCACTAGGGTAGGATCTAATTCATCTATGGTCTGCACGCCCTCCTGGGTAACATCGCCAAAAATGGCTTCTTTTTTTGGGGCATAGCGTTCCTGATACCCCTCAGCATAGGTTATAGTAACCGATTCCGGAAGTCGGTTTGTCAATCCTTCCAAAGGCGTAATTTCTCTTTTTGTTTTCACACCCGCACCAAAGCCTCCCAAGGCATTCTTTTTTATAGCATTATTGCCAATAACCGCTACAGATGTGAGTCCGGCTGTATCTATGGGTAGTAGATTTTTATCATTTTTAAGTAATACGATAGATTCTGCTGCGATATCATAAGCATCCTTAAAATGAGCCTCTGTATTGATACTGCCTTCAGCGCGATCTTCGCCCCCCATACTTTTTACAGTATACATGAGCTGCATGATGCGTTTTACGTGTTTGTCTATTTCCGCTTCCGAAATTTTGCCCGCTTTTACTGAA
>JABDQM010000318.1 GCA_013042315.1 Flavobacteriaceae bacterium
CCTTGTACGCCATATATTTTGCGTCAAAATAATCAATGTCCACAGGCAAATGAGGTCCGTGCTGCTCGATGGCTCCACAGGGTAGAATAGCGGTGTCGACCTTTTTAAGATATTCTTCAATCTCGGGCCAGGTCATTTCTTCCCACATAAAAGTGGACTTATGGTGTTTTATGTTCATCTTTTTTGTTTAAAAAATAAGGCTGTTCAAAGTACTCCTTATCGGGAGTAAATGTATGCCATTTCCGGTTCTGTAATATCACACTCCCTTCAGAATATTCAGAGAGTAATTTGTACAATGAAAGGCGAATGTAAGAAGGCTGATCTTCGTAGTTACTGCGCTCCTGATCGAACCTCATAGAAACGATCTCGGGATATCTTTTAGCGAGCTTTTTGGTGTGTTCGGTTGCCTTTAAATGTCCTTTGGCGAGAAGGAGGTAGTACAAATGTGCGGCATCGCTCCCCAACTGTTTTACTCCTTTTTTTTCGAGTGCTTCCAATCCTTTCGCAATCTGCTCGTCTGTATATCCACATCGGCGCGGGTCCTCATCCAAGGCGGTGAGCATCCCTATGATCCTTCTGCATTTTTCACAAGAGCCACACGGATACATCCGTCCTTCTTTTTCGTGAGCTGCATGACAAGATACCTGCTGTTGCTGGAGTTCCGGATATCGTTTAACCAATACTTTTAAGATGAGTAATTCGGAGAGGGGCCTTAAGATGGAATATTGCTTGAAATTCCATCCCTTCCTTTTGTAGTAACGGGTAAGGGCATTGTCAAAATACTTGCTTTGATCATAGAGCCCGTGATAGTGGGTAATCCCCTTGAAGTTGCCTTTAACAGTGGTATCGTATTCATTACCGATAAGGATGTTCCCAGCGCTTCTTTTCATTGCCACCGGAAGGGTGCCAAACAGGAAAACGGCTACTGTCCAGAGCCTGATCGGGTAGATATCTGCCCTGATATTCTGGAAATTCTCTTTGATAAACGGCATCTGCTTTACCATCCAGTTAAAGATCCGGTCGCTATTACACCAGGGTTTAACGGTGTTGGGTTCAACCTTTTTGTAATAATGATGCGCATTTACGGCGGTGAACCAATGTCTGCCTGATTCGTTGATAAACACAGGATGAGGCACACCCAATTCTTTAATGATTCCATAGGTGAGCAGGCTGTCTTTCCCTCCGCTACTCAGGATAACATGATCATCATCAGAGAGCGCGAGATTGGTTTTTTCCAAGCTCAGGGTTGAAAAGCGTGTATTTTTAAATATCAACTTGGCCGCAGAATAGGCTGTGCGTTTTTCGTGTTCCAACTTATCGAAGGGTGATTTTAGGAATTCATTCTTATGGTAGAACTTCAACACCAGGATCTCCCTGGCTGTATTTTCCATCATATCCTTCAGAAATCTTTGATCTACCTCATCAAATAGGCCGTCAAACACAATTTCTTCGCAAAACAAGCCGTAATTCAAAGCAAGCTGCGCCAACATCATAGAAGCCAGGTTGACATCCCTGCCCTTGCTTTTGTCAAAGTAAGTGGAATCGTAGGAGTAGATCAATTGATTTTCTGGACTACTTCCATCCTTGTGGACCACTGTGTAAGTAGCTTTTACCCTTTTGGGTTCCACAATCAATTCGTGCACCAGCAATTGGCGAAATACCACTAGGTCTGATATACCTGTCATGTTATGTGAAAAATTAGTGTTGGAATGCTATTTCGACTTCGAAAAGGGATGGGTTCGTTTCCACTCCTGGGCATTCTTTTAAAGATACTGTATTTTGACTCCTACTAATTGACAGCCGCGCTCTAAATTCATGATTATTAAGGCTGTTTAGCTGCTTGATTTACCTAACTGTTATTTCAATTTACTTTTTAAAAGCTCAACCAACGGATCCGCTCCATGAGCCAGGACATCAAAAGCCGGAATTCCTGTTTCCGCTTCTATTGCCTCACAAGCCGGCTTGATTTCTTCGGGACGCATCTCTTCATGGTTCACTGTGATGGCGATGACTTTCTTACCCGAAATCACTTCAAGAGCATTTATTTGTTCGGGAAGGGAATGCAATCGATAGCCCGGAAAACCGTCATATTCCAATCGCTTGGGGGCGTGCTGAAGGACAACATAGTCTGGCCGGCCGGCAGCCAAAATCTCAAATCCACCCGGATAGGCGGGATTCATTAAACTTCCCTGCCCTTCTATGACAATAACATCTGGCTTTTCATTTTTCCATGCGCTTACTACCGCGTGTTCTATCTCTCCGGAAACAAAGTCATTGATACAGCTATCCATGATCATGCTATACTTTGCCCCCTGCATCCAGCCGGTCTGACCAGTTCCTACCATTTCTGATTTCATACCCGCCTTGCGAAAGGCATGTACCAGGATCCAGGCTGTCGTTCTCTTCCCTATGGCAGAGTCGGTTCCCAGGATAGCGAGTTTCAGGCAAGGAACAGTTTCGATTTCACCTTTAAAGAAATGTAATTTGTCTCTATCCGGTGTTTTTCGAACATCCCTGACGCGACAGCCTTTTTCTTTGGCGATGGCCATCAGGGCTTCGTCATTGGTCAGGAAATCGTGCAAGCCGCTGTCTACGTTCCAACCCAGATTAAGCGCTGCTTTTATTGACGATTTGGCATCGGCCGGCAGTCGGCCCCCGTCTGGTGCGAGGCCTATAACCAGACTGCCCGGAAAACCTTCACTGCCTTCCAGTGCTTTTACTGCACTATTAAAATCACCGAAAATAGGGATGCCATTCGGTTTACCGTCCAAAACTTCTCCTGCATCCTTTCCTGCATATCGGCTATCCAAAACCCCCACCACATTGTATCTTTCTGTAAATCGGACGAGGCCATGTGCCGTTTTTCCGTTAGGCGTATTAAAAGCTCCTTCACAATATACCAGGGCATTTCCATCTATTGATTTTTTCATCTTTTTGAATTTAGTTTTTAGCGGTTAATACAGCCACATAT
>JABDQM010000319.1 GCA_013042315.1 Flavobacteriaceae bacterium
ATCGAAAACGGAACCTCTGAAGTAGTTGATCTATCATCTTTGGTAGGAACTGATGATCAGGACTTAACAGGAGCTTCCCTTAGTGGAGCCAATGTCCTTCAGATCGATATTGAAAATGGTGCATCAACAACAGTTGACCTGTCTTCTTTAGACGATTCAGGAACCGATGATCAGAATATCTCCGGTTCAAGCTTGGCAGGAACAAACCTTACTATTGGGATCGAAAATGGTACCTCAGAAGTGGTAGATCTTGCTTCTTTAGTAGGAACTGATGATCAGATTGCCAGTGAGGTGAACATCACCGATGCAGGCGGCAACTTTACTTCTACAGAAGTGGAAGGCGCCCTGGCGGAATTGGCAGCAGGTAGTACAGATGACCAGGATATCTCTGGCTCTGGATTAGCAGGAACCAACCTAACCATTGGAATTGAGAATGGAGCATCAGAAGTGGTGGACCTCTCTTCCCTTGTGGGAACCGATGATCAGGACTTAACCGGAGCTTCGCTTAGTGGAGCTAATGTTCTGCAGATCGATATTGAAAACGGTGCTTCAACAACAGTGGACTTATCTTCTTTGGATGATTCAGGAACTGATGATCAGATCGCAAGTGAGGTGAATATCACCGATGCAGGCTGAAACTTTACTTCTACTGAAGTGGAAGGTGCTCTGGCTGAACTGGCTGCAGGAAGCACAGATGATCAGGATATTTCCGGATCTGGATTAGCCGGGACCAACCTAACCATTGGAATCGAGAATGGAGCATCAGAAGTGGTAGATCTGTCTTCTCTAGTGGGGTCGGATGATCAAAACATATCTGGTTCAGGATTGGCCGGAACAAACCTGACTATCGGCATCGAAAACGGTACCTCTGAAGTTGTGGATCTATCTTCTTTGGTAGGAACTGACGATCAGGACTTAACCGGAGCCAGTTTAAGTGGAGCGAATATCCTTCAGATCGATATTGAAAACGGTGCCTCTACAACGGTGGATCTGTCTTCTTTAGATGATTCAGGAACAGACGATCAGAATATTTCTGGTTCAGGATTAGCAGGAACAGACCTTACCATAGGTATTGAAAACGGTACCTCAGAAGTCGTTGATCTGTCTTCGTTAGTAGGAACTGATGATCAGAACCTCACTGGAGCTAGCCTTAGTGGCGCCAATGTCCTTCAGATTGATATTGAAAACGGAGCTTCTACAACGGTTGATCTATCTTCTTTGGACGATTCAGGATCAGACGATCAGAATATCGAAAGTCTCGCCGTAGACGTCGGTACAAACATACTCACAGTAGGAATCGAAGATGGAAGTAGTCAGACTGTAGACCTCTCACATCTTGATGATAACGGTACAGACGACCAATACGATGATGAAGTTCCATTGCGAACTCCTATAGATGTGGATGAAGGCGGAGCAGCTTCACCTACTAATGAAACTAATGTTGAAGAAGTAATACAGGCAATCGCACCAATCACCTCTAAGGCAGCCAGGATCTTTTATCCTCCGTCCATTGCGATTGATGCGTCAACCAATGGTGTTGGGTATACAGTAGACCTCTATCAACAATATTTAGACCAATACGGCAATGTGGCTACCAGCAATTTCACTTCTAGCGCGGGTGCACCTGCTACAGTTCCAACATATATTGCTACGGATCTATATTACTATGTGACCTATGCCGATCCTACTGTATTTGCCAATTTGAGCATAAATGCCAGTGGGGTATTGACCTATGATATCATTGGACAGCCTTCAGACTATAACTCCCTGATCAATGTGGTGTTCGTCGTAAAATAATAGTTTAAACAGACCCAAATAAGGCTTGAAAACAGCTCGCATATATAAGCTTAGTGTCCTCAGCATTGTTTTTACACTGCTGGGGATTCTCGCATCTAACGCGCAGTTTTTATTACAGGCGCCCAATAGCGGGGATGAAACTAATTTTCGTTGGTATGAGGCTTCGGATACGTCTACCGTATTGTCCACAGATTTTTTCTACGAAACTTCTACCCCGGGTATTTATTTCGCCACTTATGACGGAACCCTTTGTGGTTCTAACGCCACAGACTATTTTATTTTAACGGATTGCGAAAATCCTGATAATCAGGTTACCCTTGATATTTCTGCAAATGTTAGCGGTAGTGCCACAGTTACATGGACTCCAGCGGTAGGCGGGGATCAGCTAAGGCCGGTGGTCACTTCAACAACCACAGTAACCAGGTATACGGCAACCCTCACCAAAGCTGGGAATTCGATGGATCTGCCCTCATTTACAGTAGTATGTCTGCAACAGGCTGCTACTTTGGTTGATGACTTTATTACCCTCATTGAAGATACCTCAACCCTCATACCTATCTACGATAACGACAGCGGATTACCTTCCACAGGAACGCTCACAACAACTGATCCTACTAATGGAACACTGGTGATCGATGACAACGGAACTCCCAATGATCCGTCAGATGACATCGTTCAATACACTCCGTTTATTGACTACAATGGTCCTGATTCTTTTACCTATACCGTTTGTAATTCCTTTGGAGATTGTAGTACTGCAACTGTCACCATTGATGTAACTCCTTTTATTGATACGGAAGATGATGCAGTAGCAACCATTCTGGATACCCCGGTTGACATAGACATCTGGACCATGAATGACAACGATCTTCCCGCAACCGGTACGATCACTACAACAAGCCCAACGAACGGTACGCTTACGAGAGATGACAATGGAACCCCAAATGATCCTACCGATGACATCTTTAACTACGTTCCGGATTCTGGATTCCTGGGTGCTGACGATTTTATCTACACCGTTTGCGATATGAGTGGGAACTGTGATTCGGCTACTATTTATGTGTATATCAACGAACCCGATGTGGATCTCGATTCTGATGATGACGGTATTGTAGATGCCTTTGAAGACCTGAATCTCGACGGAGACAACGATCCGTTTACTAACCCCACGGATACAGATGGTGATGGTATCCCCGACTATCTGGACATCGACAGTGATGATGATGGTATTCCGGATAATGTGGAAGCACAGACAACAGACGGATATATTCCTCCCACAGGGCAAGATGATAATGACAACGGCCTTGATGATGCCTATGAAGATGGGGGCAGTCTGGGACTGATACCAATCGATACTGATGGTGATGGCCTGCCTGATTATGTGGATGACGATAGTGACGATGATGGAGTCCCCGACAATATTGAAGGGCATGACCACGATCATGACGGCATTCCTGATGTTACCTATCTCGGCTCTGATAAGGACAACGACGGTCTGGATGATGGATATGAAGGAGGTTCCACAATCGATACTGATGTCAATGACGAGATCGATAATCCATACCAGGATTTACCTAATAATGATGGGGATGAGGAATCAGATTACAGGGATACCGATGATGACAATGACAGCATCCCAACCGTAGATGAGGATTACAACGGCGATAGTAATTATGCCAATGACGATGAAAATAACAACGGAACCCCTGATTATCTGGAACCTAATGCTATTGAAGCTGATATTGAAGTCTTTAATGTAGTTACGCCGAATGGAGACGGCATCCATGATGTCTTATCTATAAGGGGACTGGAAGACTATCCAAACAACACGCTTAAAATTTACAACAGATGGGGAGTTCAGGTCTTTATAACTAAGGCATACGATACACAGGGTAACGTATTTGACGGAACCTCTGAAGGCCGGGTGACTATCGACAAGGAGAATAAACTCCCTGTAGGAACCTATTTCTATATCCTCGATTATGAGGACAATACCGGGGCAACGAAATCAATGACCGGCTATATTTACCTTAACCGATAAACCATGACACCTACATTTAACTACACCCAAATATTAAAGGTTTTACAAAAAGGTATTTTTCTTTGCCTCTTCTGTTTTCTTACTGATCTCAGTGCTCAGCAGGATGCGCAGTACACTCAGTATATGTATAATACGGTAAGTGTTAATCCGGGCTACGCAGGTTCTCGTGGTCAATTGAGTGTAGCGGCCTTGTACCGGGCACAGTGGGTGGGGCTAGAAGGTGCACCCAAGACCCAAACTTTTAATTTCCATACGCCAGTGGGGTACAGGGGAGTAGGTCTGGGATTGTCTATTGTCAATGATCAAATTGGCCCGACATCGGAGACTTATTTTGACATGGATTTTTCATATACCATCCAGCTTGCAGCCGAAAAAAGATTGAGTTTTGGATTAAAAGGTAGCGTCCATATGCTGGACATACGCTTTTCAGAATTAAATCAGGACTATACCAACCCAGGCGGACCAGATCCTACCTTGCAACAGGATATTCAGAATAAACTTTCTCCCAATCTAGGTGCAGGAGTCTATTACCACACTGATAAATATTATCTCGGATTATCCGTTCCGCGCTTTCTGGAGACCTCTCATTTTGACGAATCCTCTCTTTCTACGGCTGCAGAGCAAATGAATTTGTATCTGATTACAGGCTATGTTTTTCAGATGAATCCGTTGTGGAAGTTTAAACCCACTATCCTTGCTAAGATGGTTCAGGGAGCTCCTCTACAGGTTGATGGCTCAGTAAATTTCATGTACAACGATAAGTTCATCATGGGAGCTGCTTACCGCTGGGATGCCGCTGTTAGTGCCATGGCCGGATTTCAAATATCGCCGGAATTCCTAATCGGAATGGCCTATGACAGGGAAATCACCGAACTGGGAACCGCTCGCTTCAACGACGGTTCATTTGAGGTAATATTAAGGTATGATTTTATCAAGGTTAAGGATAACTTGAAATCTCCCAGATTCTTTTAAACCTCCATAAACGTTCAATACATCGTCTAAGATTTAAGATTCACTTAACCAATTAACTAGGGGAAACGTGTTATTTTTACGCGGTGAAAGAAGAAAAAGTTATCCTCGTTAATCAGAAAGATGAAGAGATTGGGACCATGCCAAAGATGGAAGCCCATGAAAAAGCCGTCCTCCACAGGGCGTTTTCTGTTTTTGTGATGAATTCTAAAGGCGAGACCATGTTGCAGCAAAGAGCTGCAAAGAAATACCATTCGCCTTTACTCTGGACCAACACCTGCTGTAGTCACCAACGATTAGGGGAGAACAATCCGGACGCTGGTAAAAGACGACTGCAGGAAGAAATGGGGTTTCAGACTGAACTCAAAGAATTATTCAGCTTTATCTATAAGGCCCCCTTTGATAACGGCCTTACCGAACACGAATTGGACCATGTGATGATAGGCCAATACGAAGGAGAACCAAAAATTAACCCCGAAGAGGTGGGAGCGTGGAAATGGATGAAGCCTGAAGATATTAGGCAAGATATTCAGAAATCTCCTGAAGTCTACACAGCATGGTTTAAAATTATCTTTGAGAAGTTCTACGACCATCTCATTAGAAATACTCCCAAATAATGAAAGTAAAAGTAAGCCGCAGAGCACATTTTAACGCTGCACACAGATTATACAGACCCGATTGGAGCGATACGAAGAACAATGACGTTTTCGGGAAATGTAACAACCCAAATTTTCATGGGCATAACTACGAATTGATCGTTAGCGTAACCGGGGAGATCGATCCGGTGACCGGATTTGTCATCGATGTAAAAATCCTAAAAGACCTGATCAAGGCTGAGGTGGAAAATGCTTTTGACCATAAAAATCTCAATCTTGAAGTCCCCGAATTTAAGGAGCTTAACCCAACAGCAGAGAATATCGCTGTAGTGATTTGGAATAAACTCAGGCCGCATATCAAGGCTTCAGATGCGTTGGAAGTTGAATTATACGAGACCCCGAGGAATTTTGTAACATATACCGGTGAATAAATGAGCCTTGAAGTTGGTGATAAAATTCCGGAGTTTTCCCTGAAAGATCAACAGGGCAACACCTTTGACAGTAAAGACTATGTGGGAAAAAAGCCTCTGGTGATCTTTTTTTACCCCAAAGATGGAACCCCCGGATGTACAAAAGAAGCTTGCTCGTTCAGAGACAGTTATGAGGAATTCACCGACAGAGGAGCGGAAGTGATCGGTATCAGTGCCGATTCTGAATCTTCACATCGTAAATTCGCTTCGAGGTATAAATTGCCGTTTATACTTCTGGCAGATACTCAGAATAAGGTGCGCCGACTATTTAAAGTGGAGAAAGCCTTGTTTAATCTGTTACCGGGAAGGGAGACCTACGTTGTAGACAAGGAAGGACGTGTGATTATGGCCTTTAACAATATGGGCGCTTCCGGACATATTACCCGGGCTTTAAAGGCATTAAAGTCGATCTCATGAATAACTTATATCCTCTAAAATTTAATCCCATCTTAAAAGAGAGACTCTGGGGGGGAACCAAACTCGCTCAGCAACTCAATAAACCCAGTACCAGCGATATTACAGGAGAAAGCTGGGAGCTTTCTGGTGTTAAAGGTGATGTTTCAGAAGTATCAAACGGTGAATTTAAAGGAACTTCCCTAAATGAGCTGATAGAACGTTGGGGACCTGACTTGTTGGGTAAGTCGGTCATTGAGCAATTCGGGAAGGAATTTCCTATCCTTATCAAGTTTATCGATGCAAAACAAGATCTCTCCATACAGTTGCACCCCAACGATGAATTGGCCAAATCGAGACATAATTCCTTTGGCAAGACAGAAATGTGGTACATCATGGACGCAGATGAAGATGCCGATTTAATTGTTGGTTTTAATCAGCCTATGACAAGAGAGAAATATGTTGAAAGCTTAAAAAGCAAGACCCTGCTCAAGTATATGAATTACGAAAAGGTAGAAGCAGGAGATACTTTTTTTATCAATACCGGGAAGATACACGCCATAGGAGCCGGAGTACTCTTAGCTGAAATTCAGCAAACATCAGACGTCACTTACAGGGTGTACGACTTTGACCGCAGGGATAAGGAAGGTAATTTGAGGGAATTACATACAGATCTGGCTCTGGATGCGATAGATTTTGAAAAGAAGGATGATTTCAAAGTGAACTATG